>JAFADQ010000370.1 GCA_023424725.1 Bacteroidota bacterium | reverse complement strand
GTACAGTTCTTCGGTGTTAAGTGTTTCTTTTTTCTGAAGGTTTTTTACCACCACATTGCCGGTAACCAAATACAGATTTTTCTTTTTCTCCAGCTTGCCATAATTGGCCCGCAAGGTAGTGGTGGGTTTGTCTTCTACCTCAAAGAAAATAATATTCACACCTTCCGGAAAAACACCATCGCCACCTTCAAACTCTTGTTGCAGCGGTGCTGTTAGTTTTACCTTTAGTTTTGCCGAATCGGAATATAAGGTGAGCACGTCTGTAGCTTCTACCAGCGGGCCTTTGTACACAACCGCGTCGTCGGGGCTGTGCTTAGCTTCCGTGCAGCCAAAGGCCAGCAACACCGGCAGCAGCAGGGGCAATAAACGTTGCGCTATGTTGGCTGTTTTTTTGATAGCGGCAGGTTGAGTAGTGGGTAATGGGTATTAAGTAATGGAACTAAGCGCCTGTTATCAGTAAACTTTAGCTAACTTATATCGCTTCAGCTAGATTTTAAACGATTTCAAAAGTAAAAAGAGGTAGCAGAAAGCAGCTATAAAGCCCATCGTTCCAAAACGTAGTCTTTATACCTAATACGTTCTACCTTATACCTAATACATTATACCTTCTACCTTTTTAATCTACCTGGCGCTTAATAAACCAGCGGTCGTTTAGCGAAAGGCCCAATTCGAAACGGAAAAATGTTTCTTTAATTAAGCCTGCTTCTGTGGTGCCTCTGTTGCCGGCAATAAAAGCCATGTTCAGCACAGATCCGGTACGGCCTGTTGGCAGAGTTAGCCCAAAACTAGCCTGGCGCTCGTCTATCTGTTTGCCGTTTATGTAAATAGGCGTTTGGCCGTAGCTTACGCCAGCCCGGTAGGTTACCCGTTTAAAATAACCTATCGCATTTGGGTCGGGTGTTATTTCGCCGCCAACAGATACGCGGTAGCTGCGCTTCATAGCCTCCGATTCTGCTGCATAAGCGCTAAAACCACTCCAGTCCTGGGTTTGGAAATCGGCGCCCAGCATCCAGTTATTTTTATCTATGCTTACACCAACTTGTATGGGGTGCGGCATTTCTATGCGCTGCTGGCCAATAGAGGCCGGAAGGGTGTCGGTTTCGGTATGCGAGTTGTTTCCTAAGCTGGCAATCGTGGAGAGAGTGCGTACCTGTTTTGCTCTGAAATCGAACATATACTGGTAAGTAACGCCCAGGTTCATGTTCAGTTTTTCGCCGAGTTTGGCGCGGTATACAAGTCCGCCTTTCAGGCTAACATCTTTCAGGGTTTTGCGGTCTGAGAGGATAACAAAGTTGCCTGTCGGGATTCCTTCGTTATCCTGAATCTGGGTTCCGGCATCGTTTATCAGGGTGCCGAACAAAAACGAGCCCTGCACACCAGCCGAAAGGCCTTTACCAATATTTACGCCGTTTGCCCAGTATACTTCCGAAATTCCGCCGCTGCCCTGGTACAGGTAACGAGCCGTCATAGACGTATCGCTGGCAACAGGAGTTTCGGTAATAATTTGGTAACTAACATTGCTGAACGGCTTTAGCCCCACGCTGGTAGTCCATGATTTAGAAACCGGAAAAGCGAACGCCAGGTATTTAAGGCCTACGTTTCCATCGTCCTGAGCGGTGTTGGCATTTTCTATTCGCTTAAACTGGCTGCTGGCCGCGAGCTCAAAAGTTACCAGCTTATTATTACTGAGCAAGGCCGGGTTTATCTGGTTAATCTGGTAAACATTTCCGGTGCTTACACCCAGGCCTGCCATGCCGGCGTTTCTTAAGAAACCTACCGACGACTCTTCGCCTAGCCCAAAACGGGAATAAGGTGAGTTGCCCAGCTCCTGAGCCGCAGCCTGAAAACTTACCAGCGACAGCAAAACTGACCCGGCCGCAATTGCGCGTAACTTAAACATCTATCGTATGTAATATTCTTGCCAGCCCTACATGCACCAGTTCCGGCACTGCAAAGATGGGTGTATCAATCTTAGTATCAAAAAATTGGCTGTCGCCGCCGCACAAAACTACCACTAAACCCGGATATTGCCGCCTGTATTGCCGCACAATGCCGCTTAGCTCGGCAATTACTCCGTTTATTACGCCACTTTTAATAGATGTTTCGGTGCTGGTGCCGGTAAGCGGTGTTTCCTGCTGCTTAAGCACTAACGGCAAACGGGCCGTAAACGTATGCAAAGCCTTAAACCGCATATCTATTCCGGGCGAAATACTGCCGCCCATATACGTGGCGTCTTTGCGCAGCATATCTATGGTAATACAAGTGCCGGCATCTATCACCAACACATCCTGGCCCGCGAATAAATAACCGGCTCCTGCCACGGCTGCCAGGCGGTCGGCGCCCAGTGTAAGCGGTGTGTCGTAACCTAATTTTACAGGTGTTTTTGTTTGCCCGCTAATGGCTGTAAAACTTACCTCCGCAGGCAGGCCGTTGCTGTATACATGCGGGTTTTGGGCTACACTGGCGGCAATAATGGCCTTTACAGCTTTTTGTTGCACTAACACTCGCAGCTCATCGGCAGATGTTACCGCGCCGGTTTGCACCAACTCCATTCCGCGAAAGAGGCCGTATTTTGCGCTGGTATTTCCTATGTCTAATGTTAGAAGCAAGAGCGTAATGGTAAAAAAATTAAGGCAACAGCAGATCTCTCCGGTGTCGCCTCAACTAATTTGCGGTATTAATTAAAATATTTTAGCCTGATCACTTCTTTCTCGGTAAGGTAGCGCCAATCGCCGCGCGGCAGGTCTTTTTTGGTGAGCCCGGCGTAGGCAACTCTGTCCAGCTTTACCACTTCATATCCCAGGCTCTCGAAAATACGGCGCACAATCCGGTTGCGGCCTATGTGTATTTCCAGGCCAATGGCCATACGGTCGGGGGCCAGCATCGCGATATCGTCTACTTCTACTTTGCCGTCTTCCAGCTCCAGGCCGGCCTTTATGGCTTCTTCGTGCTCTTCGGTTAAGCCTTTATCCAGCTCGATCTGGTACACTTTAGAGGTAGAGTGCGATGGGTGGCTTAGCTTTTGGGCCAACTCGCCATCGTTGGTAAACAACAGCAGGCCGGTGGTGTTTCTATCCAGGCGGCCAACCGGGAAAATACGTTCTTTAGAGGCATTGCTTACCAGCTCCATAACGGTGCGGCGCTCTTCCGGATCTTCGGTGGTGGTGATAAAACCTTTGGGTTTGTTTAAGAGTACATACACTGTTTTCTCCCGGTTCAGCACTTTTTTGCCATACTGCACCGAGTCGGATGGTTTTACCAGATAGCCCATTTCTGTAACTACCTCGCCGTTTACCTTTATTTCGCCGGCGGCAATCAGCTCGTCGGCTTCGCGGCGCGCGCAAACTCCGGAGTTGGCAATGTAGCGGTTAAGGCGTATCAGCTCCTCTTTTCCGTCGTCGGTTTTCTTATCGCGGAATTTTTTCTCGTAGCTTTTAAGGTTATACGTTGGCGCTTCTGCTGTCGCGTCGCCTTTTTTGCCTCTCGCAGCCCTATCGCCGGGGTTTCCGGCTATCGCTTTTTTTTTAAAATCGGGCTTGCCTTTTCCGGCGCCCCTCTCCTCTCTGTCGGTGCCAAACGATTTGCGGGGTGCGCGATCGTCTCTGTCGCTGCCATACGGTTTTCGTGGTGCCCGATCGTCGTTATC
>JAFADQ010000250.1 GCA_023424725.1 Bacteroidota bacterium | reverse complement strand
CCGTCGCGGGTAATGCCGGCATTGTTCACCACAATATCTAACTGGCCAAATTCTGCCACTACATCGTCTATCAGTTTTTCGGCCTGCGCAAAATCAGAGGCATCGGAGCGGTAGCCTTTTACTTTTCCGCCCTGCGCGGCCAGTTCCTGCTCCAGCGCCTGGCCTTTTTCTACACTCGATAAATACGTAAAGGCCACTTTGGCACCCATATCGGCCAAGGTTTGGGCTATAGCGCGTCCAATTCCTTTAGATGCTCCGGTAACCAGAGCGGTTTTTCCTTCCAGAAGTTTCATAGAAAATAAAAGTGTGTCAGTAAATAGGTAGCCGGCAACCAGCTACAAAAGGCAAATATAACGTAAAGGAGCTTAGTTTGCGAACCTGCAACAACAGGCTTTCTGCGGCCACACCTATTGCACCATGGTAAGCCAGAAAAATGAATTCCGGCCCGCTATATAAAACTCATCTGCAGTTGCAACACCTCTTGGGTACAGCCGTACCTAACCTGCAAGCACCAAATTTTGACCCATCAGCCAATAAAACTAATAAACCGATCATGAGAAACGATAGCAGCAGCAAAAATCCGGAAAGCCTTTACCAGGACGGAAAGCAAATCCACAATCACAGCAAAGATCCTGGCTACCAAATGAATCCTAAATCGCAGGGACTGCACGGAAAAGGGAAAGCCAGTGCAAATAAATTCAGGGCTTTACGCATGGATAACATGGGCAACAAATGGTTTAGCAACCGCCGCAATTTATGGATTGCCGCCGGAAGCCTGCTTGCCGCCGGCGCCGGATTTGCTGGCTGGAAATGGGCTACTAAACGAGGCGGCTTTTTCAGTACTCCTTCTACAAATGGCAAAATGTAAAATAACCATAGTTTATAAATACTTCCCTCTGTTGCTGATATTCGGTGCCAGAGGGATTTTTTGTGCCGGATACTTTAACAAGCTACGCTAACGCAGTTCCGTTTTTTGCCGCCTGGTACACTGTTTTTTGCCCCTCGCAGGATGTCTTTTACCCAGGATATATTTGCCTTTCGGCTATTTATACTACAAGCCAGTACCGTACCGAACCTTTCTCTGCTGCTAAATGGTTAACTTGCAACTTATTTGCCAGCCCACAAACCTTTGGAAAACCCACGCATACTTCTTATTACGCCTCCGCTCACGCAGCTCAACACGCCATATCCGGCCACAGCCTACCTTACCGGTTTTTTAAAGCCGCGCGGGTTTAAAGTGCACCAAGCCGACCTCGGCATAGAGTTGGTGCTGGAGATGTTTTCTGAAAAAGGATTTGACAGGATTTTCTCGGAAGCACGCAAATTTACCGGCGAATTATCTGACAACAGCCGCCGGATTCTGGCCCTTGAAAAAGAATACAAAAAAACAGTAAAGTCTGTTATCAGTTTCCTGCAAAACCAAGACAGCACGCTGGCGCACCGCATCTGCAACACCAGTTTTTTGCCCGAAGCTTCGCGGTTCGATCAGGTAGAAGACACCTACTGGGCTTTTGGTTCGCTGGGCATACAAGACAAAGCGCGCTACCTATGCACCTTGTATCTGGAAGATGTAGGCGATCTGATTCTGGGAACCATCAGCCCGCATTTTGGCTTTAGCCGCTACGCCGAAAGCCTGGCCCGCACCGCCTCGTCGTTTGATGTTTTGCACAACGAGCTGCAATTGCCCAACAGCCTTACCGATACCATATTACTTGAGCAACTCGAGCAGCATTTACAGGCTGCGAGGCCCGATTTAGTGGGCTTTACAGTGCCATTTCCGGGTAATTTATACGGCGCGCTTAAGTGCGGGCACTACATAAAACTACATTATCCGCACATAAAAGTGATGATGGGCGGCGGCTACCCAAATACCGAGCTGCGTAGCCTTACCGATGCCCGCGTGTTTGAGTGTGTAGATTTTATTACTTTGGATGATGGCGAAGGCCCGTTTTTGCGCCTGATAGAATACCTGCAGGGCAAGCGCGAATTTGCCTTTTTGCAGCGCACGTTTGTGTTAAACAACGGCAAAGTAGATTTCGTGAACGGCTGCCTGGAAAAAGATTTTCCTCACCCCGAAGTTGGCACACCCGACTATACCGGCTTGCCGCTGCAAAAATATTTATCGGTGATAGATGTGCTGAACCCGATGCACCGGCTTTGGAGCGACGGCCGCTGGAACAAACTTACCGTAGCCCACGGCTGCTACTGGAAGCGTTGCTCTTTCTGCGACATCACCTTAGATTATATCAGACGGTACGAAACCGCGCCTGCCGAAATGCTCTGCGACCGGATAGAGCAAATTATCGCGCAAACCGGCCAAACCGGATTTCATTTTGTAGACGAAGCCGCCCCGCCGCTGGCCTTGCGCGACCTTGCTATCGAAATTATAAAACGCGGACTAAGTATAACCTGGTGGGCCAACATCCGTTTCGAGAAAACTTTTTCGCCTGACTTGTGCCGTTTATTGGCCGCTGCAGGTTGCATTGCCGTTTCGGGCGGGCTGGAGGTTGCTTCGGACAGGTTGCTGGCGCTGATGGAAAAGGGAGTTTCTATAGATCAGGTGGCAAAAGTTACGCACGGTTTCACGCAAGCCGGCATAATGGTGCACGCGTATTTAATGTACGGTTTCCCCACACAAACTGCCCAGGAAACCATCGATTCGCTGGAAATTGTGCGCCAGCTTTTCGAGGCCGGCGTAATACAGAGCGGCTATTGGCACCGCTTCTCTATGACGGCGCACAGCCCTGTTGGCAAAACACCCGAAAAATACCAGGTTATCCGCACCGGCCCGGAGTTTGCTGGCTTCGCCGAAAATGACCTTTGGCACGAAGACCCCACCGGCGCCGACCACGAATTGTTCTCTGACGGCCTCAAAAAAGCCCTTTACAACTACATGCACGGCATCGGTTTCGAGTACCCGGTGCAGCAATGGTTCGGGCATAACGCCAAAGGAACCACCTTGCCAAAAGACCTGATTAATAGATCGTTGAAAACAAAAGAAAAGGCAGATAAAGAATTGGGAAATTACCGGGTAATTTGGCTTGGCAACGCCCCCGAATTGTTGGTAACGGAGGTTATGCGCAAGGGCAGGATGCAAAAGCGTGCCCGCCTGGTTTTTTATGAAAAAATGGAAG
>JAFADQ010000071.1 GCA_023424725.1 Bacteroidota bacterium | reverse complement strand
GGCGCCGATATTATGGGCATTTACCGGCGCAAATAGCCTTATACGCTAAGCTGCGGGCACCAAAAAACAGGCCGCCACAGCCCAAACCGCCTATGGTTTAGTTGCCTTAACCGAGTACATCATCGGAATTATATTTTCCAGCCCCTTAATACGCCACAAACCATCGGCGCCCTGCACGGTATTGGCAAAGCAATTGTAAACCGAGTACGGAAATTCGTGCAGAAACTCAATCTGTAACCCTTGCTTTGTTAACGCCGAGATTACTTCGCCCAAAGAGTGATTCCAGCCTATTTCTGTGGCTTCGGCATGAGCGCCCCCATCGGTGTAGGTTTTTGTAACGGTCTCTATAATGGCGTCGCCTTTAAAGTAAGAATTCCCGAATTTTGTAAACCCGTTATCGAACATCCATACCACCGGATGAAACTCGGCCATATAAAAAACGCCGCCCGGTTTTAGATAATGCGCTACAATTCCAGCCCATTTCTCCATGTCGGGCAGCCAGCCAATTACGCCGTAAGAAGTAAATACGATGTCGAATTTTTCGTGTAAATGGTTTTTCAGATCGTAAATATCGCAGCAAATAAATTCGGCATTTATTCCCTCTTCGCGGGCCAGTTTTTGGGCCATACTGATGGCTTCGTCCGAAAAATCTACTCCGGTAACTTCGGCGCCTTCTCTTGCCCACGATATGGTATCCTGCCCAAAATGGCACTGCAAATGCAACAGCTTTTTACCTTTCACATCGCCAAGTTCTTCTAATTCTATACGGTTTAGCGATGTTTTGCCGCCGCGAAAACCGGCAAAATCGTAAAACTCAGATTTCGCGTGCACTTTTGCGCGCTCGTTCCATAGTTTTCGGTTAATATCGATGTAATTATCGGCCTGGTTCATGGTTTTTGTGCGGTTTTAGCAGGGCAATGTAGCACCAATAATGTAAGTTTGAAATATGCCAGGCTGCGGGCACCGTTTTTTGTGCTGTTACAACCCAAAAACTTCGTAAATCATAAAGAATTTCTGAGCCATTCCGGATTTGTTTTTGTTGAAAATAAAACGGTGCAAACGTTACAACTTTTCTGCGCTATTACATCTAAAACAACCTAAATTAACCGCATGAATCAGGGCAAAAAGCAGCAATTTTTAACTGTAAAAGAAGCTTATCACAAAGCCGCCGCTTTTTGCAATTACCAGGAGCGCACCTTTCAGGATCTGCGGATAAAACTGCGCACGTATGGTTTAAATGCCGATGAGATAGACGACCTGATTTTGCGCCTGAGCGAAGAGAAACTGGTAGACGAAGAGCGATTTGCCTGCTCGTATGCGCGCGGGAAATATTCTCTTAAAAAATGGGGGCGAAATAAAATAAGGCTGGGCTTAAAAAGCAAAGAAATATCGGAGTATTGCATTAAAAAAGGACTTGCCGAAATAGACCCCGACGAATACTGGAAAAACCTGCTACACGTGCTGGAAAAGAAAAACCGCACCGAAAAAGAAAAGAACCCGCGCCTGCGCCGCCAAAAGCTGTTGCTTTACCTCTACAGCCGCGGCTACGAAAACGACCTCGCTAACATGGCCTTAGACGAGCTGGAAAACCAGGCTCCGGACTAAAAACTAATCTAACTTTACCGGCAAACTGCGCTGCTCGTTATATAGCAAAATTACGTGCTTCCCCGAAAGCTTTTCCAGCATAGGGCGCATTATTTTTTCGGCATTGGTGGTGGTTTTCTCCAAAATTCCGGAGCGAAGGGCGGTTTGCTTTATGTTTTCTTCGGCGTAGCGGTAAGCCTCTTCGGTAAGCTCCACATCTTTAAAATACGTGTATTCCCGATGAAAAACCCTGGACTTCTTGTGGTCTATTTTATAACTGCAAAGCTCTGGTGCGGGCAGGTTTACATAAACCGTATCGCCGCTGTTTACAATATCCTGCCCGGTAACTTTTGTTAAATCCAGGCAACCAACGGCCTCGCCCTCTACAATTAATACCGCTTTAGAATCGGGCAAATACCTGGATACCTCTTTGCGGTACTCTACCACATCTTTAAACGTGTAGCGCACCAGCTCAAGGCGGCCCAGGTCTTTTATTTCGGTAATTAAAGTATTATGGGTTACCTGCACGGCGGGCTCTTCGGGTGCGAACAAACCAAGGCGCTGCACCAGCCACCAGCCCGCGAGCAGCAACAAAAACCAGGGCAAAAGCCGGAAAATAACTCGAAGCATAAACAGGTTTTATTGTAATACTAAAATTTTGCGGGTCAGGTTCCGGAAGTGAGGAAATGCAGCAGCAACTTACACCTGCATACCTCGTTCGCGCATACCGGCCAGGCCCTGCAACCCGCCGGTATGCCAGGCAATTATGGTGCTGCCTTTTGGGAAGTAATTTTTGCTGATAAGATCGAAAATACCAAACATCATTTTGCCCGTATAAACCGGGTCGAGCTGAATCCGGAATTCTTCTCTAAACCAATTTATAAAATCCAGTAATTCGGGTTTTACTTTGGCGTATCCACCAAAATGATATTCTGTAATTAACTTCCAGTTGCTATGTGTTGCCCCCGAAAATGACCTTTGCAGCTCTTCAATTTCATCATACAGAAATTGGCCGCCTTTAAGGGCAGGGAAGCCCAAAATTGTGCCCAACCCGGCAGAACCGGCAATTATACCGGCCATGCTGCCGCCCGTGCCGGCGGGGCAGCAAAAGTAATCCCAGTGTATATCAAGTTCGGCAACAAGCTCGGCACAGCCTTTTACGGCCAATGTATTGCTTCCGCCTTCGGGCAAAAAATAAACATTCTCCGGAAGGCTATTCTTTAACTGGTTTTGTACTTCCGGCTCGTTTTTACGGCGGTACCTTTCTCTATCGAGATAAATAAGCTGCATGCCGTTTTGGGTGGCGCGCCGCAAGGTTGGGTTTAGCGGCAAGTGCTCTTCGCCCCGTATAAATCCGGTTGTGGCAAGGCCAAATTTGCGGCCCGCAGCCGCTACCGCCGCTATGTGGTTAGAGTATGCGCCGCCAAAAGTTGCCAGGCCTTTAGCATCGTGATTTATAGCTTCGGCCAGGTTGTATTTCAGTTTTCGCCATTTGTTGCCGCCAATTTCGGGGTGCAGTAAATCGTCGCGCTTTAGGTAAACCGAAAGCTCGTGCCGCCGCAAAAGCCCGCTGTGCAGCTGTGTTACCGGCGATGCGGCTGTGGTATAAAGTTGCTGCAAAAGTGTTGGCAGGCTGCTCATGCGGCAAAGGTAACAGGTACAAAAAACAAAAGCCCTCTGGTTGTCAGAGAGCTCTTGCTTTTCATAGGGTTGTTCAGTAAATATTATTGATCGGTGGGAGTTTGCCCGGGTTGGGTTACAGGCTGCCCGTATTCATCAAGCATTGGTTCTGCAGGGCGCGGCTTAGGTTTTAGCGAGCTCTCGCCAAAGTGGAACAGCCAGCCAAGCGATACGCTGAAGGTACGGTTATAAATCTCTACCTCGCTATCGAGCGGGGTTTGATACTCGTGAATGTTGGTGAGGCCGTAATTGTAGCGCACATCTACCATCCAGGTGCCGGTGCCGGTTTTATAGCCAAACGAAGCGCCAATGGCAGCTCCGGCATCTATACGCTGAAACTTCTGACCATTATCGTCGGTGTACTCAAAGTTAAGTTTTTCGTTTCTTACTTCCTGCCCGCCTTGCTTTTCTACCACCCTGCCGCCTGCCAAATAGCCGATATAAGGCCCGGCTAATAAGCTCACTTTTTTATCTTCAGAACCAAACGAGAATTTTGCCAGAATTGGCAGCTCTACATAGTTCATTATGGTTT
>JAFADQ010000061.1 GCA_023424725.1 Bacteroidota bacterium | reverse complement strand
AGACGAGGAAGGTATGTTTTCGGGGCTTTACCGCAAGATCAGGAACATATTTACCAGGCAAGACGAAATAGAAGAAGACCCCGGAAACAAGCCGCCGCTGTAACATTCCGGCTGGCTGCAACGGCCAATTTTATGGGCGTTTGCGGGTAAATTCAGGTTGAGTTGCAGGTGTTTTCGGGCCTTGCAGGTGTTGGTAAATAGCGTAAGGTTAAAAACCCAACGCTACATTTAAATCAGGAGTTAATTAAAATATTTAAATCATTTTCCAGCGCCTGCATTCCGGCTTTAAGGTCTTGGATAAAATGCTGCCGGATTGATGTCAGCATTTCATAGTGCTTTGTTGCTAAGGCCTTCAGGCCTGAGAGTTAATGTTAATCAAACGCACTAAATCAAAATCATTAAACAATACCTTTTTATCCGTAGCGTAGGGTTTTTATCCCCACGTGCTTTTTGCCTTCAACTAAACCATTTTTTGGCCTCTGCAGCTTACGTTATCATTACAAATTTGCTCAAGTTTAAGCTCGCATTTTATTGCTGATAAGTAAATTGAACGGACTTTGACCGGTTACTGTTTATCTGGAAGGCCGTATATTGAATTTGGCCAAAAACCACAAAAAAAGCTGCTTTGTACGCGATAGTAGATATAGAAACCACGGGCGGGCAACCCTCGCAGGATGCCATTACAGAAATTGCCATTATCGTGCACGACGGAACCCAAATCGTCGATCAGTACAGCACCCTCATAAATCCGGAGCGGCCCATTCCTTTTTTCATCACTCAACTTACCGGCATTTCCGACGAAATGGTGCGCGAAGCTCCCCGGTTTTTCGAGGTAGCCAAAAAGATTGTGGAGATGACCGAAAACTGCATTTTCGTGGCGCACAACGCCCGTTTCGATTACTCTTTTCTTAAAAAACAGTTTAACGACTTCGGGTACAATTACCAGCGCAAAACACTCTGCTCTGTGCGGCTGGCGCGTAAGCTAATCCCCGGACTTCCCTCCTACAGTTTAGGTAAATTGTGCAAAAGTTTAAACATAGAATTGATAGACAGGCACCGCGCCCTTGGCGATGCCCTGGCAACGGCCAAACTGTTTGATCTGATGCTGAAAATTGAAGACGCCGAGATAACGGAAGATGCCGTAAAAGAAGAAATTAAAGCCGGCATTTTGCCACCCGCCATCAGTAAGGAAATGATTGCCAAACTGCCCGACGCTACGGGCGTTTATTACTTTCACGATGCATCGGGCGAGGTAATTTATGTAGGCAAAAGCAAGAACATCCGCAAGCGTATTATCCAGCATTTCATGGTAGATTACAAGCAGCGCAAATCGATGGAATTTAAGAACAGCATTGTTGATATTACCTACGAAATTACCGGCTGCGAACTGGTAGCGCTTTTGTACGAATCGGACCTGATAAAGAAGATGAAACCGCTTTACAACCGGCAGCAGCGGCGCAGTGTTTTCAGCGCCGGAATTTACATGCGCGAAGACGAAAAGGGTTACCTGCAATTGTACCAGGAAAAGGTGAGCGAAGGCAAAACACCACTTATCGCGCTAAACAACCAGGTGCACGCTAAAAACTTTCTGTACTCTAAAGTTGCGCGCTACAACCTCTGCCAGAAACTTTGCGATCTTTACAAAACATCTACGTCATGTTTCGATTACCAGGTGCACCGCTGCAAAGGCGCCTGCGTGGGCAAAGAATCTCCCGAAGAATATAATAAGCGGGTAAAACAGGCCGTCAGCTCGTTTACTTTTGAAGAAGAAAACGTGGCTATTATAGGCGAAGGCCGGGTGCCCGGCGAAAAATCTGTGGTATTGCTGGAAGGCGGCCGTTACATTGGTTTCGGCTACGCCGACGAGTCTTTTCAGGCCGGTTGTATGGACGATTTTAAACAGGTAATAAAGCCTTATCGCGACAATAAAGACACGCAACAGATCATTAAATTATACCTGAGGCAAAAGCATAATAACCAGGTAATAAGGTTGAAAAATTAACGTAACTGCTGCCGTAGCACCGGGCTCCGGCACGGTCTGTAACGAGCATTTTTATGGCCATTACAACCTAATAATACCAGGCTGGAGCCTGGCCATCCGGACCGCCAGGCTCCGGCCTGGTATTATTATTTCATTGTATTAAAAATAACAAACCGGGCCAGAGCCCGGTGTTACTCCCATTAGTATAACCTGTGGCGCAGCAACCATCCGGCGGAATTAAACTCTTCGGCAAGCGGATTGTAATCGTCAATAACTTTTGCTTTTTTTCCTTCCTTTATTTCGTCGCCGTCATCAGAATCGTAAATTTTGGTGTAACGTTTCGGCGATCGGGACGTGGCTAAATTGCTTATTTCATCTTTTCCTTCACCACCATAAATTTCCAGTTTAATTCCGCGTTTACCACTACCATTAATTTGTATCTTATCGTCGCCACCCAAGCCATAAATCCTGATCAGCCTTGTTTCTTTTCTATGAAAAATCCGCTCGCCTAATACCGAATCGGCAGTACAGTTTTCGTTATCGCTATAAACCTGCACTTTCACATCGCCGTTTTGCAAGCGCTCTATGTTAAATTTTTCTTTCTTATCGGTTCCGGGTATATTTACTTCCGTTGCTAAAATAGCGTACAACTTCTCTGCTACTTTCGGCAATTGCTGGCGCCTTGCAGTAAGCTTAGATGTAAATTCCTTTTCCGAAATACTGCGGATATTTTCAGGCCAAACTGCCAGGGCTTCATTAATCACCTCATCGGTTAAGGCTTGTTGCATGCTATCGGCAATCTGCAAAAAATCGGCTTTTGTAAGAAAATTAAAAAAAGTAAGGTCAGTAGGCCGGCCAGTTAGCGAGTAACCATTTACGTTTTTTATTTTGTGATGGAAGCTCTGTAAATCAGGCTTAAAACGGGTAAAAACCCAGGAAATCACGCCATCGTCCAGCAAGAAAAAAGCATGGTCGCGATCGCGCGGAACACCACGATAAGCGGTTACATTTCCTTTTTCGAAAATTGCCCAACGCCATTGGTCTTCGCGACGGCTCCAATCGCCAATCCATATATCGAAAAGCCGCGAGCGAAGGTAATGTCGGGCATCAACACGGTGGCAGGGGTCGGCAAATATTTTCGCGTAAGCCTTTCGCGAGCTGTAAACCTTTACCGGACTGCCAAAACTTTCAACCTCCTGCCTTTCGCCATCGGGCCGCTCCTCCAGCATTGCCAGCATGTTCGCAAATTCCTGCCGGAATTCGCCTAAATCCGGGTCGTCGGGAATGTAAATAAGCCGTGGATTTGTATGGTACACACCAACGGCATCCGATAAAGTGGGCACAATGTAATAACCGTAGGGGTGAATAACACTGGTTTGATCGCGAACGAGTCGGGCTATAAAACTCTTCTGAATCCGTTTGCTCAACTTTTGCGCAGGATCTTTATTAACCGATCTGATCACGAATTCTTTTCCCAAAGAGTCCTCCAGCCGCAGGTTTTTTGTTTGAAAAGAGCCCCCCATTTTTAGAGGTATAAAACCACCCATGCTGCGGGTAATGTCAAAAATTTGCGCATTTACAGGCTCTGCCCACACTTTGCGGTAGTGCTTTCCGAACAGAAATTTATGAAGCCAGCCTTTATCATATTCGGGACCGGCCGCAATTTGTACCACTCTATAGGCAGGAACAAAACCGGGTACTCCTAACACCTTAACCGGTTGCGCTGCACACCAGTTAGCATGGCTTAAAAGCACAGTTAAACATATAATATAAACCAGTAAACCAGACTTGCGTCTCACCATAAAAAAAGTTAATAATTTGCTAACTCAATTCACGGTAACAAGGTTGTAAAAATGCCTTTTCCTCTAGTTTTTAATAATATATCAATGCTTGTATAGGATTATTACTTCACCACCGCCATCGTTAGTAAAAACACAGATTCTTTAACAGCCTTTACACTATGCGGAATCCCGGTTTTCAGGGCAATCATTTTACCTGCTGTTAACTCAGCGGTTTTGCCCTCGGCCGTAAAGTTTATTTGCCCTTGCAGCGCCTGTACGCTGATAACTCCCGGCGCGGTGTGGGTTTTCATTTCGGCGCCTTCGTGCAGGGCAATCAGCACAATGCGCATGGTATCCGATTTATAAATGGTGATAGAATTGCGGTCGCCGGTTTGCCAGGCTTTTTCGTCTTTAATTTGGTTCAGAAAAGCATTTAAATCCATTTCTACCAGCGGCGCTTCTAAGATACGGGCTCCTTCAGGCCGGTTTGGGGT
>JAFADQ010000337.1 GCA_023424725.1 Bacteroidota bacterium | reverse complement strand
CCGCAAGACCGCCGCCAACTGGAAGGAAAGCGCAAGCTGGCCGAAGTGCTGCTGAAAGAGTGGTACGAAACCCGAAAAATGGATGAGGAAGGCCAGCCAAAAGACGTACTGGCGGCCGTGCGCGATGCTATTGGCTATTATCAAAACCAAACCCGCAAAGACCTTAAATACTTTGGGCAGCACATGCTGGCCGGCGTAGAAAAAATATACGATAACTACCTGCGCATTTTGCTGCTGCTGGAAGAGTTTCAGATTCAGGCCGGGCGCGAGGTAGAAGAGCTGCAAAAACGCCGCATTCGCAACACCAAAGAAGAAGCGCTTTTGGGCAATTTTCTGCGCAACAAAGCACTGGTGCAACTTCGCCAGAACCTGAATTTCCGCGATTTGATAGTACGCCGCTCTTTGTCGTGGAGCGCCGATGCCGATTTGGTGCGGCAGGTGTATAAAACAGTATTACGCACCGACGAGGAGTTTCTGGCTTACCTGAACCAAACAGAGCCCGACTTTGAGGACGACCGCAAAATATTAAAGCATATTGTTAAGAAAGCGGTATTTAAGCACGAAACCCTGCGCAACATTTTTGAAGAGGCAGACCTTAACTGGGTAGAAAACGAAACCATCGTAAAAAGCCTGGTGCAGAAAACCCTGAAAATGTTTGAGACAGAAGGTAACGAAAACCTGCGCCTGCTGGAGCTTTCTACAAACTGGGAAGAAGACCGCGAATTTTTCGATAACCTGTACCAGCGCACCGTTAGCGAGTGGGACGAGCACGAAGAACTGATAGCTGCGAGCACCAAAAACTGGGACATTGAAAGGGTAGCGCTGGTAGACAAGATCATTCTGAAAATGGCCCTAACCGAGATGACGCACTTCCGCAGCATACCGGTAAAAGTTACCATAAACGAATACATAGAGATTTCTAAACTCTACAGCACCCCAAAAAGCAAACAATTCGTAAACGGTATTTTAGATAAACTATCGCAGCAGCTGATAGATAGTGGCGTTATCCGGAAATCGGGCCGCGGCCTGATCGATAACAAATAAATACCGGCGCTGTATTTTGGGAAAGATAGTTTATTTAGCATATTCACGTTCCGAAAACAAATACCCTGTTTAACCGTTATTTTTGCTGAAGCAGGTTGTATTGCAGGCTTGTAAAAACGTTTACTTCACCGATCTTACCATAGCATTATGTCTTCTAAAAAAGTTATCCGCACGTTAGTTGCCTTCTCGGGTGGCGCCATTGCAGGCGCAGCCTTCGGAATATTGTTTGCTCCCGGTCACGGCGCCGAAACCCGCAACCGCCTCTCCTTTCAGCTAGAGCGCTACCGCGATAAACTGCGCGAACTTACCGAAGACCTGGTAGCCGGGAAAGACATTGCCGTTAGCTCGGCAAAATCGGAAGGCGAACGGGTAATTCAGGATGCAAAAAACAAAGCCGAAGCCCTTCTGGACGATGTAGACGAGCTGATAAACCAGATAAACAGCAGCAGAGAAGTTTAATTCTTACTATAGCTGCCTGTGCCGCGTTTGTGGCAGGGCAGCTTTTTTTATGTTGATTGTTAGTTGTTAGTTGCTGATTGTTTTATAACAATTAGCCGCCGATAGCATTAATTTTGATGCCCGCAGCTACGCTTATTATTTATAGTAAGTGATGCGGTTCTTGTAGACAAGGTCCTTCGCTATCGCTCAGGAGGGCAGCGCGTGGAAGAGACGGTGCGGGGTGATAATAGTGAAGTAAAAGCCAGGTTTGCCAGAGGTGCGATCAACAATCAACAACCAGCAATTAACAATCACCAACAGACATTCTACAAAAACACATAAATGAAGCAAACAGTAACACTTATTCCGGGCGACGGAATTGGTCCTGAAATTGTGCAGGCAGTAACGCATATTTTTAAAGCAGCGCATGTGCCAATACGGTACGAAGAACACAACGCCGGAGCCGCTGTGCTGGAGAAAGAAGGAACATTGCTGCCCGAACTTCTTTTAGACTCTATAAAGCGCAACAAAATAGCTCTTAAAGGGCCCATTACCACACCCGTAGGCAAAGGTTTTAAGAGTGTAAATGTTACGCTTCGCCAAATGTTCGATCTGTACTCTAACGTGCGGCCCGCCAAAACTACACCAGGCATAACTTCGCGTTACGAAAATATAGACATTGTTTTGTTTCGCGAAAACACCGAAGGCCTTTACTCGGGGCTGGAAATGTACGACGCGCAGCGTGGCATTGCCGATGCGGTAGCCCGTGTAAGCAAAGTTGGCTGCGAGCGCATTGTACGCGCCTCTTTTGAGTATGCCCGCAAGCACGGCCGTAAAAAAGTAACGGTGGCGCACAAAGCCAATATCCTGAAAATGCCAGGCAAAATATTGCTCGATGCAGCGGCAGAAGTGGCCAAAGATTTTCCGGAAATACAGATGGAAGACAAGATAATAGAAAACATGTGCATGCAGCTGGTAATAAACCCGCAGCAGTTTGATGTTATTGTAACTACTAACTTGTTCGGCGATATTATTTCTGACCTTTGCGCCGGTTTGGTAGGCGGTTTAGGTGTGGTTTCGGGAGCTAACATTGGCAAAGACGTAGCAATTTTTGAAGCGGTACACGGCTCGGCGCCAGATATTGCCGGCAAAGGCCTGGCC
>JAFADQ010000405.1 GCA_023424725.1 Bacteroidota bacterium | reverse complement strand
AAGAGAAAACAAATGGGCCGAAACTAACAGAACCGTCAGGCGCTTCAAACTTCCCGCTAACGAAGACTGCTCCGTCTGGCCCAACTGCTAGGCTGGATGGAAACACTCTTGCCGTCCCGGTACCACCGCCATTTATTGCCCACTCTAACGCACCAAAAGAATTCCATTTAGCTACAAAGTAATCCAGCGAATTATTATCAATAGTAGTAAGTGTTACTCCATCAATAAACAACTCGTATTTAAACTGGCCTGTTGCGAACAAATTACCTGCGCTATCTACTGCTAAGCTGGTAATCCGGGCTCTGCCTATCCAGTTAATTTGAGCAGGCGCTAAATGTTTTACCCACATAACATTACCAGCCTGGTCTTGCTTAACTATAAAGCTATTGTCAGGATAATTTTGTGGAGAACAAGTGGTGCACGAAATAGGCACAGAATAGGTTTGGCTACTAATTTTTACACTCGTTCTGGCAATTATAGAAGTATAAGAGTTTCCGTTTCTATCAATAACCATTGAGGTAACCTCTACCCCGGTTCCTCCGGCAGCTACTGTAAGCGCCGAATCTTCGGATGCAGAATTCATCCAGGATATTGCCTGCCCCGATACGCTATTCCTTAACAAAAAGCTTAAAACAAGTACCAGGCAAATCGTCAATACTCTTCTCATAGCAGGCGTTATAGTGACTGAGTGATTTCAATAATATTGAGCTAAAGCTACAATTAATTACTTTTAAAAGTAATAAAATCAAATAGTAATGTTTGAGCTACAGGGGCTCTGTTTCTCTAAACTAACTGCTAGGACCAAATACCGATGCAGTACACGCTCATTTTCTGTCTTAAAAGGCAATAACCCCGAATAGTAAACCGGCACAATTTCCTGCATAATAATTGTAACCAAAGCAACGATTATACCCAATCTATTGTCTTCATTTTTCTATTATTTCTTACCAGGAATTAGCCTGTAGCACCACTATTTTTACCATTCGCAGCCTTTCAGAAAAAAATCCAGATCTGTAAAAGTTACACTGCCATACCGTTGTCAGCAGGCCGGTTTTTCTTTGCCTTCGCAGCAGGTAAACTATAGGGTAGATAGCCCTCCGGTTTTGTACTTTGGGAACATTGGCAACCAGTAAGCGTTTCCAAAGTTTTTATTTTTAGAAAATACTGGTGATTGTAACTAGCTTAAAATCTGGTTAATGCAATAAAAATTGTAATTTTTGCAAGCGGAAACTTTAGATACAAAAATTGTTTCCATAGTTTTGCACCGGAAATTAAAACTACCTACCCCGTGCAGGAAAAGATTATTACTACGGCTTTTGATTTGTTTCAGCAGAACGGAATAAAATCTGTTTCGATGGATGATATTTGCCGGCAAATGAGCATCTCTAAGAAAACACTTTATAAGTGGTTCGATAACAAAGACGCCATTGTGCATTCTGCTATCGAGAATTATCTGAAATACATACAATGCAGTTGCGAAGAGAAAAGAGAAGAATCTAAAAATGCGCTGCACGAGTTGTTTCTGATGATGGAGATGATGCGCGACGTGTTCGCTAAAATTCACCCGTCTATTTTTTACGACCTGAAAAAATACCACCCCGAAACCTGGAATTTATGGCTGAATCATAAATGCGATTTCATATTGGGCAAGATAAAAGAAAACCTGCGGCGAGGCATGGAAGAAAAGCTGTACCGCGCCGATCTGGACGTGGAAATACTGAGCCGACTGCGCGTAGCCTACCTCGATATTGCTTTTGATCAGCATGTTTTTCCGGCCAATAAATTCCAGATAAACAAGGTGCAAATGGCCTGCCTCGAGCATTTTATGCTGGGCATCTCTACCCTTAAAGGCCACAAAATGATAAATAAATACAGGCACGTTGCCGAAGAAGAATAAGCCAAACACAGCACTATTTTTATATGAAAAAACTACTCGTCCTTGCCGCATTTTTGGTGGCGGCCACTGGCCTGCAGCAAAGCAGCGCGCAAGGCTCCGGAGGGCAAAAAATGGGCCTTCAGGAGGCAATAAAATACGGCATAGAGCACCGCGCCACAGTGCAGAATGCCCGCATAGATACCGAAATAGCAAAAGCAAAAGTGGGAGAGATACGGGCTATTGGCCTGCCCCAGATAAATGGCGCGGTAGATGCTGCGCGCGGCCAGCAGCCGTTCTTTTTACCGGGAGCGTTTATTCCCGACGGGCCAGCCGACGAGCTGATAGGCCTGCAAAGCCCGCTTTCGTATTCGGGGTCGGCCGGGCTCACGTTCAGCCAGCTTTTGTTCGATGGGTCTTACCTGATCGGGTTAAAGGCATCGAGAACTTACACTGAGCTATCGCGGAAGCAGTTGCACCAAACCGAAATAGAGGTGGCCGATGCCGTAACCCGCGCCTATTATACCGTGCTGGTTACCGATTCGCGCATGGCCCTGGTAGATCAGAACATAAGCCGCCTCGATACCGTTTTGCGCCAGACCCGCGCCATGTTTAACGAAGGCTTTGCCGAGAGCATTGATGCCGACCGCATAGAGGTTTCGCTGAATAACCTGAAAGCCGAGCGCGAGAAAATTATCCGTTTGCAGCAGCTTTCTTACCAGCTATTAAAATACCAGATGGGCATGCCGCAAACCGAGCAACTATCGCTAACAGGCAACCTGCGCGATATAGAAATAGATGCCCGGCAATCGGCAACCAACACCGATTACAGCAAGCGCATAGAGTACTCTATTCTGGAAACCCAGAAAGAACTCAGCACGCTTGATCTTAAGAACAACCGCGCCGGCTATTACCCAAAGCTGTTTCTGAGCGGCCGCTACGGCGCCATGACCCAAACCACCGCTTTCGCAGATCTTACCAAAGACATTAGCAACCGCTATTTTCAGTACCACAACATTGGAGTAAGCCTGCAGATGCCAATTTTTGATGGGTTACAGCGTAACTACCTCGTGCAGCAGGCAAAGCTAAACCTAAAAAAGGTAGATAACGGCTTTAACGAGCTTAAACAAGCCATAGATCTGCAGAATCAGCAAGCCGCTACCAACGTGCAAAACTCTCTGGAGCAGCTCGAAATATCTAAACGCAACATGACACTGGCGCGCGAAGTAGCCCGAGTTACCGGTATTAAATTTAGAGAAGGCGTGGGCAGCAATATAGAGGTGGTAACCGCAGAAACCGCGCTTAAAGAAGCCGAAACCAATTATTTTAACGCCTTATACGACCTCGTAATTTCGCAGGTTGATTTACAAAAAGCCCAGGGCACTTTATACTAAACCACACAGCACACAAACATAAATCATGAAATCGAACATATTTATAGCTACTGTTTTCGCGTTTTTGGCCGTTAGTTGCGGCGGAGGCGAGGGCAGCAAAGAAGAGCAACTAAATGCGCTGCGCAAACAGCAAACCGAAACCCAGCAAAAAATAGCGGCGCTGGAGAAAGAACTGGCTGCGGAGGGCAAAAACACGGGCGCTACGGTAGTAGCAGAAGTAGTGGCCGTAACGCCTGCCGCCAAAGATACTTTTAAGCATTATATAGAAGTGCAGGGCCGCATAGATGCCGACCAAAACGTGAACGTGAGCCCAAAAGTACCGGGCGTATTAACTTCTATTAAGGTGCAACCCGGCGATAAGGTGAAGAAAGGCCAGCTATTGGCAACTTTAGACGATGCCGCGGTAGCCGTAAACCTTGCCGAAGTGCGCACGCAATTAGACCTGGCCAACACTGTGTACGAAAAGCAAAAGCGCCTTTGGGACCAGAAAATCGGCACAGAAATACAGTTCTTACAGGCTAAAAGCAACAAAGAATCTTTAGAGCGCCGCTTAAGCAGCATGCAGGAGCAGGTGGCCATGTACCGCATTACATCGCCCATAAACGGCACCGTAGACCAGGTAAACCCAAAAATTGGCGAAGCGGTAAGCCCCGGAATAGGTATTGTGCGCGTAGTAAACCTGGATAAAACCAAACTGATGGCCGAGGTGTCGGAAGCCTACGCGGCGCGCATAAAAGAAGGCGACGAAGCGCAGGTAAGACTGCCCGATCTGGATATTGATTTCCAAACAAAGGTACGCGTGGTAAGCAAAGCCATTAACCCTACTAACCGCACCTTTACCATAGAAGCCGACATACCGGCCAACCTACCTGTGAGGCCCAATTTAGTGGCCGTTATAAAGGTAAACGACTACACCAACCCGGCCGCCATTACCCTGCCCGTTAACCTGGTGCAAAAAGACGACCGCGGGCAATTTGTGTTTGTAGCAGCTGCCGAAGAAGGCAAGCAGGTAGTGCGCAAAAAACAGGTAACCACCGGCCGCAGCTCCGGCGGCAGAATCGAGATTCTGGAAGGAATAACACCCGGCGACAAAGTAATCAGCACCGGTTACCAGCAGCTAAACGAGGGGCAGGCGGTTAGTTTTAAAGAGCCGGTAGCCCAGAAGTAGTGCGTAGACCGTATTGCGTAGTGCGACAAAAGAAGTTAACCTACGATTTTTCTATCTACGCAATAACTACTCACTTCTGAAATATGTTGAAGGCATTAAGTAAATTGTACAGCGCATTGCTTTTTGAGATAGTGGAATTCCGACCCGGGTTCTAAGTCGCACTACGCACTACGCATTACGCAATACTATAATCATGAAAGAATTTAAACCAACAAGCTGGGCGATAGACAACGTTACCAGTATATATATAATCACCATAATCATCTCTATTTTTGGGATGATTGCCTACGATAAGCTTCAGAAAGAGCACTTTCCGGATATCGTAATCCCGACGGTGTATGTGGGCACGGCATATCCGGGCACCTCGCCATCGGATATGGAGAACCTGGTAACCCGGCCGATAGAGCAGGAACTGAAGTCGCTTTCGGGCGTTAAAAAGGTTACCTCAAATTCGGTGCAGGATTTCTCGAGCATTCAGGTAGAGTTTAATACCGATGTGGAGGTTACAGAGGCCAAGCAGCGTGTGAAAGACGCCGTAGACAAGGCCCGGCCCGAGCTGCCCACCGACCTTCCGGCAGAGCCAAACGTGCAGGAAATCAACTTCTCCGAATTCCCGATCATGTACATAAACCTGTCGGGCGATTACAGCAACGAGCGCTTAAAGAAATACGCCGAAAACCTGCAGGACCGCATAGAGGCCATGAAGGAGATAACCCGCGTAGACATAGTGGGCGCTCTGGATCGGGAGGTGAAAATAGACGTGGACATGCACAAAATGCAGGCCGCTAAAATAACCTTTGCCGATATAGAAGCCGCTATTGCCCGAGAGAACATGACCGTATCGGGTGGTTCGGTGCGTGTAGGCGAGATGAAACGCCCTGTGCGCGTAGTTGGCCAGTACACCGACCCGAACGAGATCGGTAATATCGTAATTCAGTCTATGGCCGGCGCGCCTATTTACCTGAAAGATATTGCCCGCGTAGAAGATGGTTTTGAGGAGCGCGAAAGTTTTGCCCGCCTTGCCGGAAAGCCGGTAATTACGCTAAACGTAGTAAAACGAAGCGGCGAAAACCTTATCTCGGCATCAGACCAGATTCAGGAAATATTAGCCGGAATGCAGGCCACAAGTTTGCCCAAAGACCTGAAAATTTCGGTAACCGGCGACCGCAGTAAAGAAACCCGCAACACGCTGCACGAACTCATAAACACCATCATTATCGGCTTTGTGCTGGTAACGCTAATTCTGATGTTTTTTATGGGAACCACCAACGCTATTTTCGTTGGTTTATCGGTGCCGATTTCGTGTTTCCTTGCCTTTTTGGTAATGCCAACCATAGATTTCTCGCTGAACATGATCGTGCTCTTCGCCTTTCTGCTCGCGCT
>JAFADQ010000382.1 GCA_023424725.1 Bacteroidota bacterium | reverse complement strand
CCTATAAGCATATCGAACAGCCTGGCGCGCACATACGCTTCTGAGTTTACTCTGTTATCGTTGTCTTCCCGGAGGCGCTCAAACATTCTGGGCGTTCCGGCAAATTTAGAATCGGGGCCAAGGCTTTTAACGCCCGGATGCGGTTCGTCGGCGTCTTCTTCCAGCATGGCAACTTTACCGCTAAATTCATCAATCCACTGGCCAAGGGCAGGGTCGCGCGGAACAAATACCAGCTTGGGGTTGGTGTGGTAAACACCGGCGGCATCTGCCAAACGCGGAATAATAAAAGGCGCGTAGGGATGCTGCGACGAAAACTGATCTTGCATAATGTCTTGCGCAATGGTTTCGCGCAGGGCTGGCGGCAAGCCTCTGCCGGCATCTTTTGTTAATAGCCGCAGGGTATATTCTACACCATCGTTGTTGCGCAGTTTTAGCGATACCGTTTGTTTGCCACCACCCAGCTTATAGGGTTTAAGTCCGCCTTTTTCGGTTTTTAAATTAAGAACGGGCATGGTAACAGGTGTGGCCCACTCCTGGCGGTAATGCTCGCCCAGCCAGAATTTTTTAAACTTGCCGGCAAGGTACGTTGGGTCTACGGCCACGGTAACAGTACTGTCTTTAAAATCCATTTCAGGACCATAGTAAATACTGTCGGGCTGGGCTTTGGCATACATAGAGGTGCGGAAAACCAGTTTTCCTACCGATCCATCGTCTTTATCGCTTTCGCCGGGCTGCCAGAACTCTACCCAAACCTCGCCGTTTTTATAATAATTTACTTTAGCAAAGCCCTTGGTTTCGTGCGAGTAGGTGGCGCCCTTTCCGGCAGCGGCATGAGTGCTCTTGCAACCAGCCCCGCTTACAATATGATGGTGCCCGTTGCCTTTAAAGTACTGCAGGCTGTGCTCGTGCCCAGCTGCAAAAGTTATGTTCGGGTACTTATCGAAAATTGCCAGTAAACCTTCGGCATAGGCTTTGTAAAGCGGGTGAGGCAGGTCTTGTACAATTCCGCCAAAACCGCGGGCCAGCGGATAAAGCGACCCGATAACGGGCAAAGGCAAATATGCCCAATCGCGCACCAGGGTAAGCGGGAAAATATGATCTTTTAGGGTGAAGAAGCCTCCGTGCATACCATTTGTATATACCGGGTGATGCGCCACAACCATAATGTGTTTGCCTTTGTGCTTTTCTATCAGGCTCTCTAACTGAACCAGAAAATCGAGCTCATCTGCTACATCGCAGTGGTTTCCTTCGCCGTAAGGCTTTACTTCCTGGTGCAGCCACCATTGCGAGTTTAGCGCTATAAGCACCAAATCGTCGTGCAGCATTACCTCGTAAGGTCCCGGGCAGGCAGAATCGGGCACAAAGGTGTTGGTAATTGGGTATTGCGCTTCTATAAAAGCTTCTTGCCGGTGGGCATTCGCCATGCCGTGGGCGCGGCCGTTTGCCCAGTCGTGGTTGCCGGGAATAAAGTATTTCTCGCCTTTGTAGTTCTCAAATACTTTCATTTGTTCTAACAGGCGGCGCTCATCTTCTTTCCTGCTAGGCCCATCTACGGCGTTCATGCCGTAGTAATAAATATTATCGCCCAGAAAAATACAGGCGCTGTTGTAATCTTCGCGTTCCAGCTGCTGCTGCAATAACTTAAGGCTGGGCTCCTGCCGGCTGTTGTCGGGAGCGCCTGCATCGCCAATAAGGTACACGGTGTAGGCAATGTCGTTGGTATCTTTTGGCGGAACCTGGGCCCAATTTTCTACTTCTTTGCTGAAGTAGGGTTTAGAGGCGCCGCAACCGCTTAAAAAGCTGATAACAATAAAACTCAGAAACGACCAGAGAAATGGTATGCGCATATCGGAATAAAATAAAACAAATAAAGAGGCTGCAGCGCCCGATTTTGCCTGTAACAGAACACAAAAACCGGCTACTGAAAAGCACCACTTGGGTATATAACGTAACTCAGCGAATTTGGATAGGGTTTTTGCTATATCCTTTTATCAACACCCAAAACCCGACAACCTTTAAGGCCTGTTCTGCGTTTTCTTTACATTCTCCTGCATGCCTTAAAATAGTATATTCTATTTATCTGGCGGCAATGCTGCAACCATGACAGACACTTCAATTCTTCGTAAAGCCGGCGATTTCGTTTTCTCGCTATTTAACGAGCGGCTTTCGAAAAAGATGGTTTACCACACGTATAAGCACACATCGGAGGTGGTAGAAGAATGCAAAGCTTCTGCTAAAGCCCACCAGTTATCTGATCGGGACACGGAAGTTTTGCTGCTGGCCGCCTGGCTGCACGATACCGGATATGTAGATACCTACCTGGGGCACGAAGAAAAAAGCATAGAAATTGCCCGCAAATTTCTGGAAGCAAATTTTTATCCGGCCGATCAAATAAAAGAAATAGAAGGCTGCATACTTGCTACCCGCAAAGACCAAAAGCCCGAAACGTTACTGGAAAAAATTCTGGTAGATGCAGACCTGGCGCACATCGGGCTCGATACTTTTTTCTCTACCTCGGAACTGCTGCGCGTAGAGTGGGAAATTTTTCTGGATAAAACTTTTTCGCAGCGCGAGTGGGAGCAATTTCAACTCGATTTTTTAAACAACCACACCTTCGAGACAGAGCACGCCCGCAAGCGCTATTCGGAGCAACTAATGCTAAATATAGAAGAGCAGCGCAACCGTGTATTGAAGGCGGAAAAAAAGAAGAAAAAGAAGAAAAAAGAAAAGCTCGACAACTTTGCACAGCCTAAGCGCGGCATCGAAACCATGTTCAGGAATGTGTACCGCATGCACATAAACCTGAGCGCCATTGCCGATAACAAGGCAAACATGATGATCAGCGTAAACTCCATTATTCTGTCTATCGTGATTACGTACACCGGCGCGCAAACGGCCCAAGCTGGCTCAGATTTTTTGCAGCACCGCTCGTTAATGATCCCGCTGCTGGTGTTGCTGCTTACCAATTTAAGCTCGCTTGTTTGTGCTATTATTTCGGCGCAGCCCGAGGTTACCAGCATGCTTAAAAAAGGCAATAAAAAAACCCTGGATGCAAAGCCTAAGCGAAAAGTAAACGTGTTGTTTTTCGGCAACTTCACCAAAATACCGCTTCAGGAATTTGAAGATGCCATGAACGGACTTCTGCGCAACAAAGACTCGCTTTACAACAACATGATTATGGATATTTATTATCTGGGCGATGTGCTGACGCGAAAATACCAGTTGCTGAAATTCTCTTACGCCATTTTTATGGTAGGTTTGGTAGTTACAGTGCTTTCCTTTATTGTAGTATTTGCCGTACAAAGGCTGTAACGGCCAAAAACACCTGCACCATAACCTAAATCAAGTAAAACAAAACAGGCTTTAAGTACTTTGTATTTCTGAAGTAAAATATAGTAGGCCGTATAGGGATATTTTTTGCTGCCCGCTACTTTAAAGTGCTTATAAGTACAATATTTTTTCTGGATATCCAGATTTCTGCCAGATTCTATTTAATCTGTTCCCTTGTTTACGAAAACCCATTTATGGGTGAAATATTGGTAGTAAAAAAGCCTATAGAAGCTAACTGAATCCCATAGGGATGGCATATTTTACGTTCGCTAAAGAAATATGGCATCCCTACGAGATTCTTTAACTCTCCTTTAAATTTCTGCTACCAACATGTCACCCCTAAAGGGGTTATTTCATTCTTCACCTGTACATTGTATGTTGAATTCAGAAAAGTTATCAGACAGGATAAGCTTTAATGTCAGAACAAAAGACCACCGCTGCCAGAATATGATAGCGGTGGTTTTTTGTTAATGTAAACGGCTAAGCACAAAAGCTGCGAAGGCCAAAAAAGCATGCGGCAACGCCTATTCTGCTTTTACCGGTACCGCTTGCTGCCCGTAATATTTTTCGCAGAGGCGCTGCAGGCCAATAAGCGAGTTGCATAAAAAACGTTTCATCCATTTACGGGCAAACATAGACGGCACGTTTTTAGATTTCCCGGCTCTGCTGTACCTGAACTCCATTTTCACCTCGGTTCCGTTTTCTGTTTCTCGGATAAAGTAAAACACCAAACTGTTAGGGAAAGCCTTCAGGTTAGATATTTTCTCTACATACTCTATGCCCTCGTCGCTGTAAAAGCTGCGCAGCGCCTGCACTTCCATTATGCCGCGCTTCATGTGGCAAATGTAGCTGGTGTTCAGGCGGTCGGCTTTCTCCAGGTTATAGGTTATGCTTTCCATATCGGGCACCCATTGGGGCCGCAACGGCACACTTTTAAGTATCCGCAGCACAAACCTCGAGGGCACGTTTATGTTCACATCCAGCACAATCTGGTGCGTAAGGTCGTTCTCGGTTTCTACTATGTGGTTATCGCCCACCATAAGCCGCAAGGGCGTTAGGTGCGCATAGCGGTACTGCACAATTCCCAAATGCTCGTACTCTGCTTCGGCGTTGTTAAGCTGGGTCCACTTAAAGCTTTTATCTATATTTTCTTCGCTCTGGGTTTTCAGGTAATCTTCCGACAGAAGCACATATTCGCTGCCCGGCACGCTGTTTTTAAGCAGCCTGTGCGCGGTTATTACATCTTTCCCCATTAGCTTAATATGGTGGTGTATGCGGGTGGTGCTAATGAGCCCGTAATGCACAATAATTTTTAAGGTTAAATTACTCTCGCTTAGCAACGTGCCCGCCACATCGCCAAGACTGCGTTGCGCCACGTACAGATAATTCTGAAAATCGAGAAAAATCTGCTTGCATTGGTTTGTAATCTCTTCTATGGTTGGCGGAGGGCCGATTTTATAAAACAAAATGGCATCGCCCTGAATTTCGCAGGTTTCTAATCCGATTATGTTCGATTCTATAATAAGATCTAAAAGATCGGCGATGAGGGTTTTGCTAATGTTAGGATCGGTGCCGCAAACAAACTTCGTAAATCCGCTTATATCCGGAATAAATAATAGCGCCGGGTGAAAACCATCTGAAATCTCTTCAGGACCGAGTTTAGGTTGCTCCGGAATTTCCTTTGCTGCATTCATGGTATTGGTTTCGTATATAATCCGTGCCATAGGTGCCTTTTTTAAGGCCAGCAGCTCCGGCAGGTGAGTTAAATAATAGTTAAGTAATAGCTTATAATGTTGCTAACCTTGGCTTGCAACTCTATTGCATAGCCGCATTAGGCAACTTTGGTTTATACGTAAATTTTGGCCGGAAGTAAGCACTTAATTTCGGTAACCCAACGATTAATACTTTCGCCCGATTCTAAATATTGTAATAGCAGCCAAAAAAGCTTAATTTTGCAGCTTACACCACACCGGTCCCGTAGTTCAACGGATAGAATAGGAGT
>JAFADQ010000358.1 GCA_023424725.1 Bacteroidota bacterium | reverse complement strand
TTGCTAATGTTACCAAAACCGATGGGCTGGCCCTTGATGCGCATGGCAACAGCTACATTACCTATAGCGTGGGCCTTAATGGGGGAAGTTTTATCAGAAAGTTCGATGCGGCAGGCAACCCGGTAATGGCCATAGAGCATCAGGAAGTGCGCGACCTTAACTCTGTAGATGTAGATGCGAACGGCAATATTTATGTTTCGGGCTCGTGCGCCGAAATGCAGGGCGCTACTTTTGGCGGCACGGCGGTTACGCCTCAGGTTCCGGGCAACGGGTATAATAAGTTTGTGGCCCGGTATACTGCTTCGGGAAGTCTGGCTTGGGTAAAATTTGTAGGCGATGCTACCTGCCCGTTCTCGCAGGTGCGGGCCGATAACAACGGCGGAGTGTACTGGGCCGGTAAACTTACCAGCAATTCGCCCTTCGATACTCTTACCGCTGGCACAACGCAGGGCAACAGCCTTAACTTTTACATTGCCCGCCTCGATACCGCAGGCGCGGTTTTATGGGCGCGCGCCTTAGATGCTAATGCTTCTAATAATGGCCAGGCCGGCAAAACCTCTTTTCTGGAAGTAGACGACCAGTACAACGCCATTGTTACGGGTTACCTGCGCGGCAGTCACGATTTTGGCAACGGCGTTACCGCAAATACAGGAGGTGTGGCGCAGCATCAGTTTGTATTGCAGTGCTCACCGGCCGGGCAGGTAAACTGGGTAAAAACCGCCGGCGGAAGCAACTCGTTTTTCCAGGGCCACTCCATTGCAAGAGCCGCTAACGGAACCTGTTTCGTGGCCGGTGTGTCGCGCTATGCCATAGAGTTAGATTCTATCGCCCTTCCCGGAAACGGTACCCAATTTTACCCGGTGCTCGCCCGTTTAGGTTCCGGAATAGTTAGCACCGCCGCAGGCCAAATGTCTGTTCCCGATAAGCTTGCTTTGTATCCTAACCCTGCTTCGGACCTGGTGCTGCTGCAGGCCGGAGACGCCCTGCCACAAGGCCAAATTGTAATAACCGACCTGGCTGGGAAGGCCATTTTAACCGCCACCACAAACCAAACCAAACTATTTCAGATACATACCAGCCACTGGCCGGCAGGTATGTATTTGGTTCGCGTACCTACCTCCTCAGGCCTGCGGGTATTAAAACTCCAGAAACAATAATCTGCTGAAAATACCGGGCAACAACCGATAACAACCATAACTTTTGCCCGGTCTGGTAATTACTATATCCGGAAGGTGGTTGTCGCATAAATAAAAAAGCCTCTTTGTAACTGTTGCAAAGAGGCTTTTTTAGGGCAGGCTGCGAGGGGCAAAAACCGGCCCGGCGCAGTATAAATTATTACATGGTTTCCGATTCCGGGCCCGAATCTTCGGTTACGCCGGGTACGCCCAGCTCCAGGGCAATGTCTTTGTCCATAATGGCTTTTACCTCGTAGCCCAGGCTGTTTAGCGTGGTGCGTATTTGGGTGCGCGAGCTTTGGTAAGTCGATACTCTAAACTCGCGGGTTTCGCGGCGGCCATCTTTTTGGGTTATTACAACTACGGTGTTTTGCATCTTGTTTAACAGGTTAGTTTACTGGCTTAAATATAGCAGCAATAACCATAATACGCTATAAAAAGGAAAAAGCTGCCCTCAGCAGAGAGCAGCCTTTCGCCTAATCGAGAGAGCTAAAATCCGCCCCGAAGGGCAGAGCGTTTAAAGTCCGGCCCGCAGACTTTGTATGTTTAATAAACCGTAAGGCGGTTTACTTGTGTAGAATCTACAATAATGGGCATTTCGTTGTACCGGCCCGAAAAATGAGCCCTACAGCCTGAGCTTTCTTCTTTCAGTTGCCGGTATTTCTCCAGCCCTATAATTAGGCCGTTTGCCCGTTTGTTCATCAGCGCCATTTCTATTTCTGCCGAAACAGATAACATGCCTGCTGGCGCTGTTTTGGTTTTATATAGTAACGATCTGATCATACATAAAGTGATATGAACAGGTAATAGAGAACATCGTGCCAGAACAAAAATAACTCTATCCGACGCCCTAAAGTTGAGGCATTAATTCGGGTTTACGGTAGTTTGGTATCAGGTTGTTATCAACAAGTTTCCCCTACAGATATGCACGCGTTTTGGCTATGTTATCCCCTGTAAATTATAGAATATCAACAGGGTTATGCGCATTCAGATGTGGATAAATAAGTGTCTTCTGTTTTAGATTAATTTAAGATCATGTTTTAATGCCAACTTTAAAACCAGAATAAAAGAAAACAAGCATATATGAACTTACTATGTAATACGCCGTATTCAAAGAAACCACTTTTTTGGAATTAGGCACAAAGAGATGGTTTTTAGTTTTTTCAACCATAATAGGAGCACTATGAAGTACAAACAGTTACTACAAATGTTATTGGTGGTGATAGCCAGCCAGGTATTTTTTGCCTGCGGAAGCGCTAAATACTACGATTTCGGATCGGGAAGCACGGCCTACCACAAACAGAAAAAAACCGAAGTTAAACCCGAGGCTGTAAGCCCCGAAAATGCCACCGCCACAGCAGAAATCGCCACCGAGCTGCCAAGCACTATGCCCGATGGCCCAACGTTAGAAGCTTCTGCTGCCGAAACTACGCCTGCGCTTCCAGCCAAAAAGTTTTACGAGATAAATGCTGAAGAAGGAACTGCTGCTACAGATAAAATTGCCGTTTCTGAAGATCAAACAGTATTTGCTCCTTTGGCTTATCCGGAAATGACCAACAAGGTAGAGAAGAAGAAAACCAAAAAAGGCATATTTTCAGGCATTAAAGCCATTAAAGCAACATTTGTGGAAGTAATATTAGCCATATTTATCCCGCCACTAGCTGTTTATTTACACGAAGGAGAAATAAACAACCGGTTCTGGATAAGTTTGGTATTAACGTTGTTGGTCTGGTTGCCAGGTGTAATTTATGCCTTACTGGTAGTAACAGATAGTATTTAAATGAGCCGATAATCAAGAAAAAATAGAATAAAAAAACGCCTGGCGCAGCAAAGCGCCGGGTGTTTTTTTTGGGCTGCAACGGGCAAAAATATGGCCGCTACCGGGCAGGCGTTTCTGCAGATTTTAACGAAAAGAGTTTAAACAGTAAGCCTGCGCTAAAACCGGCCGTGGTTGCCTGGCTGGGGCTGTCGTCTTCGCGCATGCGGCCGGCGCCGGGAGCGTAAAATACGGGCACATCGCGGTTGTTGCCAGATACAATATGGTTATTTACCGATATAAAGCGCCCGGTAAGCTGAATGGTTAGCCAGCTAGTGGCGGGCAAGTAAATATTAAGGTTTCCTTCTATGCCTTTGGTTTGCATTTCGCGGTGGTAGCCCATGGTTACATCGCCCCAATATGGCCCGGGCAAAGTGGTTTGGCCGGTTTCGGTATAGTTAGAAATAAGATAAGACAAGCCCAACGAAACAAAATCTGTTCCGAGCATTAGCTCCGCGCCCGGCTTAAAATAGCTGCCTTTGTTACGGTAGGCTACATTCTCGTAAATAGGATCGCGGGTAAGGCTGGCATGCCCGTAGGTAAGCGAAAGCGTTAGCAAAGAATTGGTGCGCAACTTTACTACCGGCTCTAATATAAGGCCTTGCATAAAAACCGATTTGGTAACATCGGCGCCAGCATAAAGGCCTGGTGGCAAGCCGCCCTGAGCGCTGGCAGCTACCGGTAAAATTGCCGCGAATGCAAATAGCGCAATTCTAAAGATGTACTTCAATTTCATCGGCCCATTTTTTAAAATTTACCTGGCTATAGGTGGTGCTTTGGCCTGAGCCGAGCTCGTTATATTTTATACCAAAGCCGCAGGCCCTGCCCCGGAAAGAAAAATCGCGGGTGTAAGTAATGGTGAGCGTATCGGGTTTGGTGTTATCTACGGTGTGCACCACAAAAGAACTGCTGTCGGCCATCATAGACATGGGCAAACGGTACAGCGAATCGCCACGAGCGATCTTTATATCGCCGTTGCCGCCAATGCCGTAAATTCTCTCTACTCCTACCGAAACGCGGTTGCCGTTCCGGAAAAATTTTAAGCCAAACTTTTGCTCCGGCTCGTCTTCGCAGCCGCAGCCGCCCAGCATAAGCAGCAAAAGCGGTAAGCAGGCATTCCTTATATTGCTCAGGGCCATGCTGTTTAATTTTGTTTAAATATGCCGAAATAGGTTTACATAATCAAAGCCGGATTATATTCAGCGCCATAATCTCATAAAATTCCCGGAATAGATCTTCACCCCAAAAACAAAAAAGCTGCCCTGTAAAGAGCAGCCTTTTGCCCTTCACAGGGGCTCTTTTCTCCTACAGAAAGAAATGCCCGCAGGGCAAAGATGAGGTAAACTGATTTGCAAAGCCCGTTTTACTTTTTCGATGCAACATTAGTTAGTAAACCCCCGCAAATAAAGACCGTAAGCATAAAAGCCGGAAGTAAGAAGAGGTTTATTTAAACATGCTTTTAAGCCAATAATATTGCTTGCACGTTTAAGAAAATAAGGATGCTTTTAGTGGCAGAAAAAAGCAGAAATAGATTTATAGTTTGAAAGATCACGAATCATAAAATAACGTAATTTTGCGCCTGTATAATACCAGTAATTAACACAGCACCAACAATTTATCGTACACAACCCTATGAGAAAGTTATTTTACATTGCTGCGCTGGCAACTTTGCCTCTGGCAGCTTCGGCACAATCTATAACCATTACCGGTAGCGATGCCCCGCAAACAGGCGAATCCTGGACCGAACTTATGGATAACCGCTACGGAATGCACCAGATAGGCGCAGGTGGAGCAGCCCAAACCTGGGATTATTCTAACGCATTTGAAGTAGACGATACCGTAGTTACCAACTTTGTAAGCGTTGCTTCCGTGCCGGCTTCTTATTCTGCCAATTTTCCTAACGCTACCATTGCTTCTTATAACCCCGGCGATAGCATGGCGGTATTTTTTAAGCAGGATGCCACCGGGTTTTATGTAGATGGCATGGGCACCGACCCGGTTGTGGTAGAGGGTATTACTGTAAGCCACTTTCCTTTCGAGCCCGATATGCTGGTGGTGCCCGGTCCCTTTACCTACGGCGATACGCGCAGCAATACCGGCAAAATGATAATAGAAGGATCGGTAGGCATAGCGCAATTCCGGATGGTAATTACTACCTACCAGTCCTTCGTGGCCGATGGTTATGGCAGCCTTACTACGCCAGCCGGAACCTATCCTAATACATTGCGTGTACGCGAGTTCTCCTATAGCATAGATAGCACCTATACAAACTTTGGCGCTGGCTGGTCGCCTATTCCGGGCTCTTCTTATAGCGATACCACTATTACCTATACCTGGTATAAAAACGGCCCGGGCGCAAGATTAATGACACTACAGGAAGATGCTTTTAATCCAGGCACTTCTATCGCGGCCGGATACCAGTCGTCGGTAATGGTGTCGGCGCCAGAGCAAATTGCTGTAACACCTGCCAGTAACGTATATCCAAATCCGGTAGTCAATAAGCCTGTAACATTCGATATAGAGAATGCCAACGCTACCCGCCTTGTAATTACCGACATGCTGGGCCGCCAGGTAAAAACCGAAAATGTAGCCGGACTTAACCGCCTGGTGCTTGCCACAAATCAGTTCGGGGCTGGCACTTACATGTACTCGCTGCTGGATAAAAATGGCAACCGCATAGATAATGGCCGTTTTGTAATTCTGAAATAAAAAAGAATATGGTTTAAGCTGCAGATGCCAAAAAGCCTGCCGCCAGCAACCAAAACCTGCTTTAAGAAAGCCCGCTCCTGATTTTTAGGCGCGGGCTTTTTTTATGGAAACGCCATATTTAAGTACCTTGCCGGGCAAAGCAATTATTATGAGATCGGGAGTATACGTATTTGGGTTACTATTGGCCATAGCAAGCTGTCGGCCGGTGCCCACACAGGTAGGAAATCAGGCTGCCGTGGCCAATAAATTTACCGAAGTAGCTATCCGCGATATCCACACATTTAAAGACCAGCGCCAAACCCAAAACCTGCTGCCGTATTTGGGCAACCCGCAACCAGCCGTAAGAGCCGAGGCAGCCCTGGCATTCGCCTCCGTGCAAGACACCACCATTACTCCACAGCTGGCACAGTTACTTACCGACCCCGAGCCAACGGTGCGGCAAAACGCAGCCTTCGCGCTTGGCCAAACAGGCGGCCCGGCTGTGCTCGAATATCTTACCGAAGCCTTTGCTAACGAAACATATCCTGCAGTGCTTGCTACCCTGTACGAGGCATTAGGTAAAGAAACCACCGCGGCCGGACTTACACTTTTTATACAAAACCAAATCCGCGATACGGTGGTAGTGGCTGGCCAGCAATGGGGCTTGTACCGGGCCGGCATGCGCGGCATTAGCAGCGCGCAGGCAACAGAACGGTCTGTAGAGCGGCTGCAACCACAAAACTCTTATTATACCCGGCTTGCCGCAGCGCATACATTAGCCCGCACACCAAATACAGACCTCACTGCCTGGGAGCAAACCTTAGTAGCCTTATTGCAAACCGAGAAGTCTGGTATCATCAGAAGTGCTGTTGCAACTGCCTTGGGTAAGGTAAAATCTGCCACTATAGCGCCGGCGCTGGCAAAAGTTGCTGTTGCAGATAAAGATTACCGCGTGCGGCTAAGCGCCATCAGGGCCCTTAGTAAAATTCCTTATGCTGATGGGCAAAGCGCTGTTTTTAAATCGCTTACCGATGCAAACCCGCACGTGGCGTTGGTTGCCGCAGAGTATTTATTGGCCAACGGAAAACCTGCGGGGGGCAAAAAACTGGCCGCCAGCGCCGAAAACGCCCTTAACTGGCGCACAAAGGCCACCTTGCTGCAAGCTGCTTTGCGCCACGCCGCAGATAATGAGAAAGCCGCTATCCGCAGGAAAATAGAAAGCCGCTACGAAAGTTCTGCCAACAAATACGAAAAGGCTCATTTGCTGAAAGCCATGAGCGAAGACATGGAGTTTTTCCCGGTGCTGAGCGATGTGCTGTTGAACGAGCAGGAGCCGGTATTAAAAACCGCCGCGGCAGAGGCTTTAACCGAAATGCGCAATAAAGAGAACTTTAACCCAGGGCTGAAATCTGTTTTTGCCGAGATACTTCAGAATGCGGTAAAAGGCGGCGATGTAGCAACGGTTGGCATTATCGCGGCGGCTATCCGCAACCCGGCCAGCAACCTCAGAAACGACTTCGATAGCTTCGATTTTCTGGAAGATGCCCAGGAAAACCTTACCCTGCCCCGCGATACCGAAACATTTATCGAGCTGCAGAAAACTATTAATTACGTTACCGGAAATACAGATATTGAAGTGCCCGAATCTGATTTTACCCAGCCCATAAACTGGCAGCTGGTGCAAAGCATTCCGGCAAACCAAAAAGTGCGCATAATTACCAGCAAAGGCGAAATTATGCTGCAGCTGGATGTAAACAGCGCACCGGGCTCGGTAGCCAATTTCGTTACCCTTGCCCGCAAAGGCTTTTACGATGGCAAAACCATGCACCGCGTGGTGCCGAATTTTGTAGTGCAGGGTGGTTGCCCGCGCGGCGACGGTTGGGGAAGTACCGACTATAACATCCGCTCAGAATTTGCGCCTGACCGGTTTTTACAGGGCTCGGTTGGCCTGGCCTCGGCCGGAAAAGATACCGAAAGCTGCCAGTGGTTTATCACCCACACCGCCACTCCGCACCTGGATGGCCGCTACACCAATTTCGCGCAGGTAATAAAAGGCATGGACGTAGTGCACCGCCTCGAAATTGGCGACAAAATAGAATCGGTGGTTTTGTATTGATGTTAGAGGGGGTTAATTCTGCCTATCTAAGTATTTCTACCCAGCCTTTAAACAGTCTACTCAGCTCCACATTCTCCGCCAGATAATAATAAATGCCATCTGCTAAACCTATTCCTTCCCAATTATTCTGATAGTAATCGTTGCTATAAACTTTTTGCCCCCAACGGTTATATACCGATAGCCGCCAACTAAAAGAAAGCGCCGTGTTATCGGAATTGCTTATAACAAAGGTTTGGTTATGCGAGTCGTTGTTAGGTGTAAATACATTGGGGAAGTGGAAGTTGCAATCAGCATAACTTACAAAAACAGTGTCGGTTGCAGAACAGCTTTCCTGAGTAAGCTGTACCCAGTAAACACCCGGTTCGGTGGCCGTAATTTCGGGAGAACTGGCGCCTGTGCTCCATAAATAGGTGTATTGTGCTGGTGGAGCGGTTGCAGATAATGTTGCCGGGTTGTCGGAGCAATGTATCAGGTCGGGCCCTAAATAAATATCCGGAATCGGAATCACCTGCACCGAAACCGTATCTGAGATTCGGCACTTGCCCGGCTCCCATGCCTGAACCCAATAGTGCCCCGTTGTGCTAACCTCTATAGTAGCGCCTGTGGCTCCGGTGCTCCAGATATGGCTGGCGCCTGGCTGGCCGGTCTGCAGCAAAACAGTCTCGCCTTCACAAATAGTTGTATCGGCGCCAAGAGAAATAGGTAGCTGGCCGGTGCAGGTAGCGAATTTTACCAAAATGGCATTTAATGATCCTGCCAGAGCAGGCTGATGCGAGCCTTGTGTTGCCACAAAGCCGGTACTTTGCGAACGCCCTGCCATGTACACCACTTCTGCCGAAACAGCTAAACCCAAGCCAACATCAGAGTTCTCGCCGCCAAAATAAGTTGCCCATTCCAGATTTCCAGAGGTTGAAAACTCTGCGATAAAACCATCGCTGATTCCGTTTAATTGTTGCTGATGCGCACCGGCAGTTGCAATGGCCGAGGTACTCCGGGTATTACCTGTAATAAAAATGCTGTTTCCGGCTCCAGGCTCTATATCTAAAATTCTTTCTGGCTCTGCGCCGCCAAAATAGGTAGCCCAGCTTAACTGGCCTGCAGAGGTAAATTTAGCTAAAAAACCATCGTCGGCGCCTTTATTTGTAGCAGAGAAAGCGCCTGGAGTTGCAATGCCGGTATTGCTTCTGGTAAAGCCGGCCATGTATAAATTATCGGCAGAATCGGTAGCCAAAGTGAATATATCTTCCCAATTTTCTCCGCCAAAAAAACTAGCCCACAACAGGTTTCCATCCGGCGATAGCTTAATCAGAAAAATATCCCAATCGCTGCCCGGCAACATCTGGTGGGCTCCGGGTGTTGCCACCAGATTAGGATTATTTCTTGCTCTTGCGGCGGTGTAAATGTTTCCGTGCGAATCAGTAGTTACATCGCCGGTTATATACGCCAGTCCGTTGTAGTAAGTGCTCCAAACCAGCGCACCGGAGGCAGAAAATTTAGCTATAAAACCGGCAATAGAAGAGTCTGTAAGTTGTGGCTGCAGAGCGCCGGCAGTAGCAATACCGGCAGAGCTGGTGCGGCCTGCAATTATTAAATTTTGCTCAGGATCTACAGAAAGCCCATGTAATTGCTCTACGCCCGCGCCGCCAAAGTAGGTTCCCCATAACTGCACGCCATCAGGCGAGAATTTCATTATAAACGCATCGGCGAAACTGCTGCTAATTTGTGATTTGTGTGTGCCGGAGGTTGCTATATTGGTAGTGCTTCGGGTTGTGCCGGCAACATAGGCATTCCCGAGTGTATCTATGGCAAACCGCTGATCCCATTCTGTGTCTTCGCCGCCCAGGTAAGTAGCCCAAAGTAAATGGCCATCAGAAGAGAATTTTGCCAGAAACAAATCCTGATCGCCTGCAAGAATTGTCTGATGGGCGCCAGCGGTAGCAATATTGTTCAGGCTTTTAGTTGGGCCTACAATGTAAACATTTCCCTGCCGGTCGGTTTTTACCTCATGGCCTTGGGTAACTTCTTCGCCGCCAAAGTAAGTTGCCCACTCTACAGTTCGGTTTGCAAAAGCTGCGGGGTGCAAAAAGAAGCCTGTTACAACCCAAAAAGCCACCGATAGAATTGTTGAGCGATAAAATAGAATAGGTGGTTTTGTATCAGGCATAGGCTTACGGCTGCGCCTCGAACTGGGCTATCAGCACCGGAAAAAACGATTCTATGGTGGGGAATTTGCCGCGGTTTTTAAGGTAGTTTTGGCTGAGCAGGCGTTCAGTTTCTGCAATATCGTAGCCAAAGGTTTTTAGCTGCCGCTTTATTTCGCGTTCGGCGGCGGCATCTCCAAAGTGCTGCCTTGTAAGGCTTGCTACCATGCCCCGTACCAGCAATTCGTTAATGGCAACTTCTGGGGTTAACTCGTAATAGCGGCTGGCGTTGCGGCGCACTTTGTCTGTAGCGGGCAATTTTTTGAGCTCCGCAGCCTGTTGCATTACCAGCGGGTGAATGTAGGTATGCGCCATTTCGTGCCAGAGAGTGTTGTTTAGCATGGCGCTATCGGCAAAATGAGGTGGCCCGGCCGCGCTTTTATCGGGGTTTTTGGCGTAGCCCCACACCAGCAAAACTTTGCCAGGGTTTTGGCCGCTTACCTGGTACGTGCCCCAGGCATCGAGCGGGTCGGGGTGCACCTCAAAACTCTTTTTAGAGCCCATAAAGGTTAGCAGTTTATAATGATAACTCTTATCGTCTATAGCGGTTTGCAGCTCGTTTTGCCATTGCTGGTAACGGGATTTGTTTGCTTCGTGAAAATCCTGAAACCCCGACTTAGCCGCGAAGCTGCTGATATGTTCCTCTAGCTGCTGCCACTCGGCTGGTTTTATGGTTGCTTTCCCAGATTTGCCAGCATCTGCAGAGAGCAAAAAGCGGCCCTGTTCAGCCGAAAACATAAGTCCGGCATCGCCGGGCAGCAGGTTGTGCTTTTTTTGTAGGGTTTGCCAATACTTTATTGCCGGGTGCTTTTGGAACTGGCGGAACTGCGCTTCTACTGCCGTTTTATAATCAGAGGGCAACGACATATCGCGCTTGCCACGGCCCAGGTAATCTACTACAGAAAAAATCTCTACCTCGGGTTTTACCGTAACCTTGCAATAATGTGTAGTTCCCAGCGCCTGCGCCATTGCCTGTTCTGCAAAAAACAAAATAGCTGCAAGGCCCGAAATCAGGCCTGTGAGAGCTGAGAATTGCCGGGGCTTTTTCATAGGCGAAACAGTTGGTGGCAAACAGAATTAGTGTTTACTGTAGCGGCGGCACTTTTGTTATGCCGGATATTGGCTGGCAAATAGGCTTAAAAAGGTGCTATAAAGCCCGGTTAAAAATGACTTTGCTAACTTCGCGGGCAGTACCAGGCAAGAACAAAAGCAGCCGCGGCGCTATTTTTTGCCCCGCAAAACCGTTTAGTTTTTGTTAGCGACATAAATATAAACAAAGAAATATAAAATGAGCGACCTATTCGACCGGGTATATTTTCACAACACACTTCTCGATTACATAATAGCCGCCGCCATTATTATTATTGGCATGTCGGTGATAAAAGCGTTTAAACGAACCATTCTTAACCGTATAAAAAAATGGACCGGCCAAACGCATACGCATTTCGATGATTTTATAATAGAAGGAATCGAGCGGTTTGGTATTCCGGCGCTTCACTTCGGGGTAATTTACCTGGGGCTAAGCTCGCTTACGCTTCCGGCGCGCGGCGAGGCAATTCTGCGCATTGCCGTTACGTTTGCAATTACATATCTGTTAATCAGGCTTATATCGTCGGTACTTTTTGTGTTGCTGCGCAGCTATGTGAGCCGGCAAGAGCGCGGCGAAGACAAAGTGAAACAGCTGGGCGGCATTATGCTCATCATCAATATTGTTGTCTGGACGATTGGCCTCATTTTCCTGTTCGACAACATGGGCTACGATGTTACCGCCGTTATTACCGGTTTGGGTATTGGCGGTATCGCGATAGCACTGGCGGCGCAAAACATACTGGGCGATTTGTTTAACTACTTCGTTATCTTTTTCGACCGCCCGTTTGAGGTTGGCGATTTTGTGGTGATAGACGAAAAAAGCGGCACCGTAGATTACATAGGCATAAAAACCACCCGTATAAAAGCGCTTTCGGGCGAGCAGCTCGTGTTTTCTAATTCCGACCTAACGGGCTCGCGCATACACAATTACAAGCGCATGGAGCGCCGCCGCATTGTGTTTGGTTTTAAGGTGGTTTACCAAACCACGCTGGAGCAACTGCAGCAAATTCCGGAAATGATAAAGCAAATAGTAGAGGCTCAGGAAGAAGTTTTGTTTGATCGGGCGCACTTTAAATCTTACGGCGAGTCAAGCCTCGATTTTGAAGTAGTGTACATCATCCTCAGTTCCGATTTTAATAAATACATGGATGTGCAGCAGGCCATAAACCTGGCCATGTTTAAGCGCTTTGCCGACCACGGGATAAAGTTTGCCCACCCCACCCGCACGCTGTTTATGGTAAACCAGAACGGGCAGCCGCCACAGCCGGCCATTTTGCCTGCTGGTTAAGGCGTTTTTGGCCCTCGCAGGGTTTTTTTACGAACAATAAGTCGCTAAACCTGTTATAAAAACTATATTTTTGCCGGAAAGCTAAAAACTCATCAGGCCCTGTTAAACGGGCCGGCCCACAGCAATATGCCCATGAAAAACTTTTTAAATTTCTTTCTGCTCTTGTTTTTACTCACAGGATGCGGTTTTCAGGAACGCGAAGAAAATTTAAGAAGAAGCGAGGCAATGCTGGCCCAGAAAAGGCAGGCTTTAATGGAGCAGGAAAGCGCGCTGGACCTGCGTGCCAAGGCGCTTAAACAGTTGGAAGAAGAACTGCAGAAAAAACAGCAGCAGCTCGATAGCTCTTTTATACTTTTAGACAGCACCGTTTTGCACCACCCCACCATACTTGGCCGCTGGAATGTGGTAATGACCTGCACCGAAACCACTTGTGCCGGATCGGCTGTAGGCGATACCAAAACAGAGATCTGGGAAATTACCTACGAGCAAAACCACCTGGTGGCAAAAGCTATGGCGGGCAATAAAGTGGTGCGCATTTATACCGGCGAGAACTCTAAAAACAGTGTGATAGAACTTACCGCCACCGTAGAAGGAACAGAATCTGTGCAGGCCACCAAAATTGTGGTGCGCCTTAATCCGGCCGATAAAAACAGCGTAGGCGGTAAGCGCGAGATATTGCGCGAAGGTGGCTGCCGTATTGTTTATTCCTTAACGCTTACCCGCTAAAATTCAGCTCAATATTTTTTATATGGTGTTATTGAGTGAGATAAGTTTCGCGCTGCCTTTGCAAAATCCGGTGATCATTTTTTCGCTGGTGTTGTTTATTATTCTTTTCGCGCCCATCCTGTTTAATAAGGTAAAGGTGCCGCACGTAATTGGCCTTATTCTGGCCGGCGTAATTGTGGGGCCTTACGGGCTTAACCTGCTGCTGCGCGACAGCAGCATCGTGCCTTTCGGCACGGTGGGTTTGCTCTATATCATGTTTCTGGCCGGGCTGGAGATAGATCTTACCGAGTTTAAGAAAAACCGGAACAAGATCATGGTTTTTGGCCTTACTACCTTTATTCTGCCGCTTGCGGGTGGTGTGCTGGCCAGCTATTACGTGCTTGGGTTTTCTGTGCCGGCATCGGTGCTGCTGGCCAGTATGTTCTCTACCCACACGCTTATTTCGTATCCTATAACCAGCAAATTCGGTATTTCGCGCAACCGGGCAGTAAACCTAACCGTGGGCGGCACCATGATTACCGATGTGCTGGCCCTTATTATTCTGGCTGTGGTGGCCGGAATGACCAAAGAAGAAGTTACATCCACTTTCTGGGCTACGCTGGGTATTAAGTCGCTGGTGTTTGTAGGCATTGTTTTCTTTCTTTTCCCGGTTATAATCCGTTGGTTTTTTAAAACCTACAACGATTCCGTTTCGCAGTACATTTTTGTGCTGGCTATTGTTTTTCTGGCCTCGTTCCTGGCCGAAGCCGCCGGCCTCGAAGCCATAATCGGCGCGTTTTTTTCGGGCTTGGTGCTAAACACTTTCGTGCCCCATACATCGCCCCTCATGAACCGGATAGACTTTGTGGGCAATGCGCTTTTTATCCCGTTTTTTCTGCTGAGTGTGGGTATGCTGGTAGATATTACGGTGCTTACCAATGGCTGGGGCGCGTTTAAAGTAGCCGGCGTAATTGTGGTGGTGGCGGTGGTAACCAAGTACCTGGCCGCCTGGATCACACAAAAAATATTTAAGCTATCCAAAGACGAAGGAATGCTTATTTTCGGGCTCAGCACCTCGCATGCAGCCGCCACGCTGGCCATTATTTTGGTGGGATACAACATCATTATCGGCGAAACATTAAGCGGCGAGCCCATAAGGCTGCTGAACGAAGACGTGCTGAACGGCACTATTTTGCTAATACTGGTAAGCTGCGCCGTGAGCTCTTTTGTGGTAGAGAAAACCGCGCGCCGCATGGTTGCCCACGAAGACAGCACCAAAGTGCCGCCGCCCGAACACGATAAAATACTTATTTCGCTTGGCTATCCTGAAATTGTAACGCAGCTGGTAGATTTCGCACTGATGCTGAAGCCGCTGAAAAGCAAAGCCCCCGTGCTGGCCTTGCATGTGGTAAGCGACGAGAGCGACGACGGAAAAGAGCAGGCACTGGGCAAAAAAATGCTGGAAGCCGCGATAAACCACGGCGCCGCCACAGAAAATGTTATCACGCCTATTAGCCGCTTCGATACCAATGTGGGCAACGGCATGGTGTATACCATAAAAGAGCAGGGCGTATCAGATCTTATTATCGGGTTGCACTCAGACCCCGACAAGCAGGATTTTCTGGGGCCCGTAACAGAGCATGTGCTTAGCCGCACCTCCGAAACCATTTTTGTGCTGCGCTCGGTGCAACCTTACAACACCATAAAAAAAATGGTGGTGGCCGTAACTCCCTGCGCCGAGCTGGAAGCCGGCTTTGCTCACTGGTTCTCTAAACTGGTGCTGATAGGCAAAGAAGCCGGCATTGCCTTGCAAATACACGCCCACCCCGACACAATTACCGAGCTTAAGCGGGTAGAAGGCGTAGACATAACCCAGGTAAAAATATCTTTTGAGGAGTTTGAGCGTTGGGAAGACTTCCTGATTTTCAGCAGAGAGCTAAACAAAGACGATATGTTCGTAATCGTTTCGTCGCGCGAGGGATTTCCGTCTTTTCAGCCTGCGCTGCTTAAGTTGCCTTACTACCTGTCTATGTACTTTAAAGAAAACAACTTTATAATTCTGTACCCCAAACAAATAGAGGTGCAGGTACCCGGAGTATAAACGCTGAAGCTGGCTCTGGTGCTTGCCCTTATGCTGTAGCGGCCATATTTTTAGGCATTACAGCCTGTTGATTTTATGTATGGCGCCCAGTTAAGCGGTTTTATAAATTACGTGCAGGGCATGGCGCGGCCAGTTTGCCGGTTTTATGAACCTGGCAACCAATACCGTTCCCGGCTCGCAGATATATGTTTTTTTTAACAAAGCCAAAGTAGTAAAAGGCCCGCAAATTGGTTTTATAAATTTTGCCCATAGGGTATCGGGCGTGCAATTTGGTTTTCTGAGCATTGCCAGACATGGCTACCGCCGGATAGAACTTTCGGGAAACGAAACATTTCATGGCAACATTTCTTACAAAACAGGCACGCACAAACTGTATAATATTTTTACCGTAGGCGGCCGCACCGATAACAATATTGCTACCCGGAGTTATGGTTATGGTAAGGGCAGCGGGTTTAAACTATCGCGCCGTTAAAGCTTACGTTTAGATGTAACGGCGCTGCAAGTGCGCCGCGATGGTTGTCTGGGCAAGAAGCTGAATTTGCCTGGCCAGCATAAACCTGCTTTTGGTGTGCTGCCCGGCAAAAAAACCAGTTTATTTGTAGGCCCAACGGTAAACGTTTTCTTGCCTCACGCCCACCGCAACCGCCCCAAAACTTTTACAGAAACAGCAAACGATAACGCTCCTTCTACATTATCGCCAGGTTGGTACACGCTCAACAATACACACAACAAAGTAAATGTACCAGGCTGGTATGGCTTTAAGGGCGGTATCAGGTTTTAATGCGCAGATTAATTAAAGTACCAACTTAAATTATTAGGCTGTGGCGGGCAAAAAACCGGCCATCTCAGCCTAATATTTTGTAACCGGGCAAACTATGATAATATGGCGGGGAAATTACAGAGTAGAAATTTTGCATCTGTGCCCTTGTAATAGTTGCCGCGCCTCTTCTATGCCTATGTTTCTTTTGGCTCGTTGAAACGTTTCTTCCGATACCTGCTTTGCCTTGCGCCGCTCTATGGCTTCTATAAACCGGCGTACTTCCTGGTCTGTCTCGAGCAATAAACCGGGCACCACAGCCTTTTTGTCGTCGTCGCCTTTGGCTACCATGGTAAAGTAACTCGTGTTGGTGTGCTTTACAATTCCGGTTTTTACGTTTTCGGCAATTACTTTTATTCCTACCATCAGCGAAGTGTTGCCCACATAATTTACGCTCGCCATTAAAGATACCAGCTCGCCCACCTCTATCGGCTGCAGAAAATGCACATTATCTACCGTTACAGTAACACAATAATTGCCGGCGTGTTTGGCGGCGCAGGCGTAAGCCACTTTATCCATTAACGAAAGCAGCGTACCGCCGTGGATTTTGCCGCCGAAGTTGGCATAGGCCGGTATCATCAGCTCGGTAAGCGTAGTGCGGGAGTAAGAAACAGGGCGGAAGGCGGGAGTTGGTTCTGTCATTTAATTTTGATTGGAAATAAAAAGTAGGTTGAAGACGAAACAAGTTTACTCCAGGTCCAGCACTACTTTAAGGTTATCTTTTACCCGCTGAATAAGCGATGGAGGCAGATTGCCAATTTTTTTCAGAAAACGGGAATTGTCTATCGCTCTTATTTGGTCAATCATTATGTCGCAGGTTTCTTTTAGATTCGCTACCCCCTTTTCTAAATTTACCCGCAAAATCTCGGCCTCCGGGTTTACCTGTGTAGTTACCGGGCAAACTAGTGTATACGGGTGCGAGCTATTAAGCAAATCTGTTTGAATAATTACTACAGGCCTTGTTTTACCGGCTTCTGTGCCAATACGTGGATTTAAATCAGCAATCCAGACTTCAAATTGTTTACATTTCATCGTCTAGTTGCTCTAATTCTTTCAGCACATCCATAGAACTTGCAGCCACAAGCTTAGATTCTTTCTGAAGTTGCTGCGCCAGAAGTTTTCGCTTTTGTACTTTATTATAATACTCCAGCGCTTCGTTTATATATCTGTTGCGTGTTTTGTTAAGCTTACCCAGAATCTGTTCGGTTTCTGTAAAAACCTTGTCTTCGAGCTTTAATGAAAGATTTTTCATAACACCAAATTAGTATATACTATTTGTATATACAAGTATGATTCCGATAATGTTCACTAACTTTTTTCGGTGAAGATTTCTCCTCTCCCGCACCGCTTTTTGCTTCTTACAGCCTCCTGCGGTTTGCTACAGACGGCTTGTTGATTGCCTCGCGAAATAAAAGCATCAAAATAACAAATACGGAAAAATAAGATTAGAGATAGCCCCATTGTTATTACGCGGCAAATACCCATTTTTTATTCCATCAGAACCGCCGCTATTTCATCTGCCAGGATCAAGAAATCGTCGTAAGAATTATTAGATAACACTACCACCGTTTTTTCCTGTTCTGTAAATTTTAAGATGACAGAGAAATAACCCGGCCAGCCGCCGGTGTGGTATACAACCGGCTCTATTCCTTTGCCTGTTTTAAGCAACACACCGTACCCGTAGCCTCCTTCTTTTCCGCTGGCGAGCTTGTGTTTTGTGCGTGCGTTTTGCAGAGTTGCTTCGCTTACCAAAGTATTTTCCCTTAGGGCTTTATCCCAAATTATAAGATCCGAAAGGCTGCTGTTTACAGTGCCGTCGCCGGTAATGGCATCCATAAAAATAACATAGTTATACTCTGATGTACTGTCGGGCACAACATACTTTGTGCTTTTGGCAGTGGTAACATAGCCCGTAGCACAATTTTTAACTATCTCTTTTTGGCTTCGGCGGGTGTTATAAACACGGGTATGGTTCATAGCTAAAGGAGCGAAAATATGCTTCTCCAGAAACTCCGCGTAGCTCATTCCGGATGCTTTTTCTATTACTATAGAAAGAAGCGCGTAGCCGGTGTTGCTGTACTTAAATTGCTGGTTCGGGCTAAAGCTGGTTTTGGTTTTATGTTTGATGAAGAGCGGAACGATATCGTAGTTAGTAGCGAATTTACTTTTGTCCCAATGCTTTTTCATCAGGCGCTCATAATCGGGCAAACCCGATGTGTGCGTGAGCAGGTTTTCTATGGTGATGTTGGGGTAAGGCAGCCCGGGAATGTACTTTTGCAAGGTGTCGGTAAATTGCAGCTTTCCTTGTTCCGCGAGTACCATAATGGCCATGGCGGTAAACTGCTTGCTGCAGGAGGCCAGATCGAAAAGGGTACTGTCGTTAAGCGGGGTTTTTGTGGCAAAATCTGCATAACCGAAACAGTTTTTATAAATCTCGGCGCCCTTATCCAGCGCCAGCACACAACCGTTAAAGCTATTTTGTTTGCGGTTAAGGTGGTTTTTTCTGATAATTGAATCTATTCTGGCAGCCATTTCTTCTGCCGTAAAATTGCTTTTGTTCCTCGCCTGAGCTTTGGGGTAAATTAAGGTTGGCTGCGCGAAACCGAAACCGGCTACTTTTCCTTTTTCTGTAAACAGAAAATTAAGAAACCCTCTTTTACCGCGGTCTTTCTCAAACGAAAGCTGTGCGGTATAAGAATATTGGTTGGTGTAGGTAACAGTATCTATGCTGGCGTTGCCGTACTTTTTATAATAGGGCCCGAACTCCTTTTTAAGCGCTTTTCCGGTAATCAACAGCTTGCCTAATAAAATAACCGGCTGCTGCATTTTAGCATAATCCTGGTTGTTGTAAGCCTCTACAATTGTGGTAAGGGCCCTCATTCTGCTGTGGTGGCCATTATTTTGGGCCTCGCAGGTAAAAGAAAGCGCGAATAGCAGGAAGGCAAGCAGGGCAATATTTTTCATATATCAGCTTTTGGCAGTTTATTACTTTCCCAAAGCAAGCTCCAGAATTTATCTGCCCAAATTCTTTTCGACTAAGCTATTCATTCTTTCTACTAACCGGCAGTTTATTCTTTTGTCGAAGATTTGCACTATTTTGTCGAGTAGATTGGCATTTTAACTTGTCTGTTTTTAAACTGCCGGAAATTATATTTTAACCAAATGCGCGCCGGAAACATCTTTTCCTTGCTGAAAAGCAGAGTTGCCCTTAACATTTATTTCTGGCTCGGGGTATTGCTCTTTCAGGTAGATAACATTAACCATAGGCAACATTACCAGTTTGGGTATTACCTGTTGTTTATTATTGTAAATCTGCTGCTTTTAGTCTTGTTGCTGTACACCAATAATCTGTGGTTAATACCCAGGTTTTTAGCCAGAAAAAAACGAAAGATCTATGTAGCGATTAGTGTTCCGTTTACCTTTCTGATAGCGCTGCTATACACGGCTGTTCAGAAACAGGTAGTGCAGCATTTCCCGGCTATAGATATTTACCAGATTAGCTTAATTACAACGCCGGTATCGGCAAAATGGGATGCTGATACCTGGCTTTACGAAGTGCCCGTTTTCTTTTTTGCTTTTCTGCTTCTGGTATTTGTTTTCACGGCGTTATGGTTCTGGCACGATAACGCAAAGCAGAAAAAAAGAGCGGAGCAACTGGCCAAAAAGCAAACCGAAACGGAGCTTGCTTTCCTACGCAATCAGCTAAACCCGCACTTTTTGTTTAACACGTTAAATAACTTATATGGGCTTTCTATCGCCAAATCGGATGCTGCTCCGGAGGTAATTCTAAAGTTATCGGGGTTGCTGCGGTATATGCTGTACCAGTCTAATGCGGAGCTGATCTCTTTCCAAAAAGAGAAAGAAGCCATGCAGGCATAAATAGATCTGGAGCTGCTGCGGCTGGACGATACAAGCGATTTTAGCTTCACCATTACAGCCGACCGGCCTTGCCTGATCCCGCCCCTGCTCTGGCTGCCCGTGCTGGAAAATATATTTAAACACGGCACCCGAATATCGGTTAAGAAGCTATTCATCGATTTTCGTTTTGCAATCGAAAACAACTGTATTCGTATCGATTCTAAAAACAGGTTTAGAACAGAGAATGGCGTAAAAGAAGGCGGTATCGGTTTAGAAAATCTGAAGAAGCGGCTGGAGTTATTGTATCCGGGCCGGTATACGATGAAAATTACCCGCGACCGGGAATTCTATTCTATCTCAACAGAAGTAAGGCTTGCGTAAATGGAGAAAATAAACGTTTTAATTGTTGAGGACGAGCCCATCGCGCAGGATATTTTGGCGGCTTACATCGCCAGAATCGATTCGCTGCATTTGGTGGGCCGTGGCAAAAACGCGCTGGAGGCCTTTGCCTTACTTTCTAAGGAAAGCGTAGATCTGCTGTTGCTGGATATAAACATGCCCGAGATGAGCGGCATCGATTTTCTGAAAACCATCCCGAAGCCTCCGCTGGTAATTTTTACCACCGCTTACCCCGATTTTGCTATAGAAAGCTACGACCTTAACGCGGTAGATTACCTGCTGAAGCCCATTCCGTTCGGGCGGTTTCTGAAAGCAATAAATAAAGCCACCGCAATGATAGGGCAAAGAAATGCCACTAACGAGAGCGCTCCAGAAATGGCTGCGGGCGCGCCCATTTCTGCGGGAAATATTTTGTTTGTGAAGTCGGAAGGAAAGCTGGTGAAGATAGATATTCCGGACATTTGCTTTGTGGAAGGGCTGAAAGATTACATGCGCATCCGGACGGAGCAGGCCGGAATAATTGTGCACGGCACCTTAAATAAAATGGAAGAGCAGCTAACCGGGCAGGGGCAAAATTTTGTGCGCATCAATAAATCGTACATCGTAAATCTGCGGCACGTTTCGGCAATAGAAGGCAACAGAGTGCACGTAAAAGATTTCATTCTGCCTATTGGGAGCACTTACCGCGAATCGGTTTTGCGGCTTTTGCAATCTCATAGGTTATTGTAGCTGTTTGTGGCCTGCTTTGGCGGGTTATTAGGCTCCGGCGCCCCTGTTTTTGCCCTTCGCAGCTTATTTCCTTATACCGAATCCGCTTTATCTCAAAACAAAACCGCCTAAACTCTGTATTGATTGGTACAGAAGTTTGCCCATGCCGATATAGTGTCGCAACTTCGTGCCGCCAAACCAATTGCCAGTTCATGAACCAGCTCCTGCAGCTTCTTCAAACAGAATTACAACAGCTCCGTTTCGGGCCCGAACCAACCCAGCTCTACGACCCGCTGCATTATATGATGGGCCTTGGAGGCAAGCGCCTTCGCCCGTTGCTTACTTTGGTTGGGGCCGATTTGTTTGGCGCCGACCCCCGCAAAGCCCTTAAACCCGCGCTGGGCGTAGAGGTGTTCCATAACTTTACTTTAATGCACGACGATATTATGGACCAGGCCCCCTTGCGCCGCGGCCAGGAAACCGTGCACCATAAATGGAACCCTACCATTGCCATTTTAAGCGGCGATGTAATGCTGGTGAAAGCCTTTGAGCTGATGATGCAGGTAGACGACGCACACCTGCGCAAAGTGCTGCAACTGTTTACCAAATGCGCCGCCGAAGTGTGCGAAGGCCAGCAATACGACATGAATTTCGAAACCAGCGATACGGTTAGCATTTGCGAATACCTTACCATGATACGCCTTAAAACGGCTGTGCTCGTGGGGTTTGCCCTGCAACTGGGCGCGGTAATTGGCGGCGCTAACAACGCACAGGCAGATTTGCTGCGCGAATTCGCCACCGACATCGGCATAGCGTTTCAGCTAAAAGACGATATGCTGGATGTATACGCCGATAAAGAGAAGTTCGGTAAGCAGGTGGGCGGCGATATTCTGGCTAACAAGAAGACGTTTTTGCTGCTCACAGCCCTGGAGAAAGCCAACCCCGAACAGCGCAAACAACTTCTGCACTGGCTGCAAACCCAACCCAGAAACCCCGAAGAAAAGGTGCAGGCTGTAACGGCCATTTACGATGCCATTGGGGTAGAAAAAATATCGCGCGCAAAAATGGACGAGTACTTTAACCGCGCTCTGGAAGCCCTGGACGCCGTAGATGCCAATGAAGCCAAAAAAGCACAGCTCCGCAGCTTCGCCGAAGATTTAATGAGCCGGGAAGTGTAACCGTAGGGCCGAATTGCATTCGCCCTGTTTAAAACACCGTATTAGTTTACATCTGGCCCAATGTTAGCCAACCAAATGGGCGAATGCAATTTGCCCCTACATAGCCCGGTGCTGTAGATTAACTGCCAATAATAATCCGCACATTTGCACATCTAACATCTACACATCAACACATGTCCGTTACAATCATCATTATCGCCGTTACGGTTATTATCTCATACTTTTCGTTCGATAAAACGGATATTATGCATAAGTACATGCACAACCCGTACATGGAGGCGAACCGCGGACAGTATTACCGTATGCTAACCAGCGGGTTTTTGCACGGTAGTTTGGGGCATTTGGCGTTTAATATGCTGTCGCTGTACTTTTTCGGGCGGGTGGTAGAGTACATTATGCAGGTAGAATACGGCGAAACCACGGGCATTGCGCTGTACTTGTTAATTTACATTGGCGGAATAATTGTCGGTTCTATTCCGGGCTTTCTGAAACATAAAGACAACCCGCATTATAATGCGTTGGGCGCTTCGGGCGGCGTGTCGTCGGTAATATTTTCGTCTATCATCTTTAACCCGGTAATGGATATTTGCCTGTACTTTTTGCTGTGTTTGCCGGGCTTTATTCTGGGGGCGCTCTACCTAATTTACAGCTATGTGCAGAACAAACGCGGCACCGATAACATTGGCCACGACGCGCACTTTGCCGGAGCCATTTTTGGGGCGCTGGTAACCATACTTCTGGTGCCCGCAGCTATCCCGAAGTTTTTCGAGCAACTCTCGCAATGGCGTATTACCGATCTGTTTTAAAAGGCTTGTAAAACTGTAGCTCAGCGGTTTGCCTCTCTTTTTCGTATAAGGACTATATCACCCTTAAACCGAAATCGAGATGAAACCTTATATATATTCTTTTACTTTAACCTTACTGCTGGTGCTCCTGAGTTGGGGCACAGTAGCTAACGCGCAATCTAAAACCTCGGCGGGCCTTACTCTGGCCCAGGCATCTGTAAACAACCCTAAACTTGCCGAGGCCATTAACAAAGCCGGCCTTATGCCTTTGCTAACCGGCACCGGGCCATATACTTTCTTCGCGCCCTCTGATGCCGCACTGAAGGAATTGTCTGGTAAATCGGCGGAGGCAACCCGCGAAATTTTAATGGGCCACATTGTAGAAGGCAGCTACACTACTGCCGACCTGCACGATGGCCGAACGCTTACCACTATAGGCAAGCAAACAATAAAGATTTTCCGGAAAAAAGATAAAGTGCTGCTGAACGGCCGCCGTATTATTAACCCCAACCAGCCTTCCAGAAACGGAATTATGCACACCGTAGATAACCTGCTGGTAAAGGAGCTTAGTAATTTAAGTTTGCTGTAAGCCAGCTTTTACCATACAAAACAACGCCCGGACATTTAATCCGGGCGTTGTTTTTTTAACCCCATTTCTGAATAAGCGGTGTTTCTGAAGTTAATTTTTGATCACTTTTTTAGTAACCACCCAATTGGTGCCGGTAAGCTGCAGGTGGTAAATTCCGGGCTGTAACGAGGCAATATCCAGCTCGTAGTTTTCGGCGTTAGTTTCCGGAATAGTTTGCGCCAAAATCCTGCGGCCAAGCGCATCCATCAAACCAACTTTTACCGGCTGCCGCAACGGCATATTTACCGCTATTTTTACTTTATCGTGCGCTGGGTTTGGGTAAACTTTTATCTTGGCTTCGGGCAAGTCGGTTTCGTTTCCGGAAACAATGGTAGAATTGCGCTGCACGATCCATCTTTCGGGGTCTATAGTGGCAGAAGCAGGAACAAAATTGATGGGCGCGGTAAACGTTTGTCCTGATGAGGTGTGGTTGAATACAAGTACCGTATCTGTGGTTCCATCAGAAAACTGAACAGGCACCGGCATCTCGAAAAAACTAACCGACGGGTGCGATTGGGTTTGGTTTAACGTAATTTCTACTGCGCCGGAAGTTGCGTTGTAGCCCCACTCGGCCTGGTAGCGCGGGTAGCCCTGGCCGTAGTACCAATCGGCGAAAAACTCTGTTAAGTCTTTACCGCTGGCTGCCTCCATGTGCTGCTTAAAATTGGCGGTAACGGCGTAATTGTAAGCCAATGCAGGGTCGTTAAGGTAATTACGCGTGGCCGCGAAAAAAGCAGAATCGCCAACCACCCAGCGAAGCATGTGCAGCACCATAGAGCCTTTAGTGTAGGTAAGCCGGCTGTTAAAAATGCGGTTTATATCGGTAGTGTCGTCCACAAAAACAGAACCTCCGGGCGAGCCGGTTATAATGCCTATTTGCCCCGATTTCCATTGCAGCCATTGTTGCGGCGTGTTCATGTTTTCGTAAGCCAGGCCGGTAAGGTACGTTGCCCAGCCTTCGCTTAGCCAGATGTCGTGCCAGCGGCCAAACGTAACTTTGTTGCCAAACCACTGGTGCGCAAGTTCGTGCGCTATCAGGTCGCGGCTAAAGTTGGCCATAAAGCTCATAGTTTGGTGCTCCATGCCGCCGCCCCAGCCAAACTGCGCGTGCCCGTATTTTTCGCCCATAAAAGGGTAAGGCGTAAAAAGCGTATCGTAAAGCTGCATTATAGGCACCGTGGCCGGAATTTGGGTTTGCGCCACGGCAAATGTTTGCGGATAAATATAATTTACGATATCGAGAGGCCCCTGCGAAAGCTGCGCCGTTAAGGTAAGCTCTTCGTAATTGCTAACGGCAATGGCAATTAAATAAGAGGTAATTGGGTAGCGGTGCTTCCAGTAATATATATGGTTAGCGCCCGAAGTTTGCACCGAAATAAGTTTACCGTTAGAGCCGGCTTTGTAAGCTTGCGGGGTGGTTATGTAGATGTCGGTAGAGTCTATTTTATCGTCTATCGTCATTTTGCCGGGCCACCAGTCTTTGCCGCCCCAGGGGTCTGATAGCGTCCAGATAATTGGGCCGCTGCTGTGGTTGGCGCGCATAAAAGAGCCCAGGCCGGTTTGCGGCGGCACGCCCTGGTACCACACCGACACAGAATCTAACTGGCCTTGTGTTAATGGCTGCGCGAAAGTTATTTGCAGCTCGCTGGCTGTTTGCTGAAACATAGCCGGAGCGCCGTGGTAATGCACCGAATCTACTGTTAGGGCATTGCTCAGATCGAAACTAATGGTGCTTACATTGGGCTCTACCGGTACCAGATAAGACGTTACTTCGCCGGCAATATAGCGCACGTTAGGGTCTACAACCCAGCTAAGCCGGTGGTACTTAAGATCGTAATTGGTGCCGGCCGTAAGTTGGTTTGGCATGGCCCGCATTTTGGCCTCCGCAGCACTGCGCTTACTGCAATTGGTATGGTCGTGCTGGTTTGTTTGTGCCACCGCAGCGCCCGAAAGCAGAAGCGCAGCAAAGGATATTAGTAATGATTGCCTCATAAAAAATGTCTGGATGCAACTGCAATATAAGCAGTTATAGAATTATAGACAGAAGTTGCTGCAGATAAAGACAAGGTTTTGGCAACTGTTGCTGCCTTTCCGGATTGATTTCAGATTCTGCCCTGTAGCGCTGCTCTCCAGAGCGGCGTATAATAAATGAATAAGGTTTAATTACGCCAGTCCAGAGACTGTCGAAAAGTACAAAAGCACAAGAGCCGCTTCGCTTAACTCTCGCGCCAGTTACAGTGGGCGGCAAAAGAAAACGCCGCTCTGGAGAGCAGCGCTACAAGAATGGCGTATGATTACGCAACTTGCTCATAATAAAATAACGGCAACAGGCTGGGGCGGCCAATTTTTACTGCAACAGAGC
>JAFADQ010000300.1 GCA_023424725.1 Bacteroidota bacterium | reverse complement strand
TAACAGAGGTTGCCCTTACTTGGCGCACAATTTGCCCCTCGCAGCATGCCCGCCATCTTGCTCCGAATAAACCGGAGTTTTCGCGGGCGTAATTAACCCAAAACACTTATGAAATTCTCTGATTTTAAACTGATCGCGGGTGCCTTGTTGGTTTATATTATGGCAGCCTGCTGTCTTTCGGCCTCGGCGCAAAACACTAAAACCGTAGCCAGCACGCTGGAAGAAGCCACGGTTTTTCTTAATAAAGCCCAGCTTACCAATTTGGCCTCTGTTAGCATAGAAAATGGCCTTACCAGCCTTACCATTACCGGTTTGCCTGGGCATATAGATCAGCAAAGTTTAACGGTAGAAGCCAAAGGCAACGCGTTGTTGCAGGGTGTTCAGTTTCAGAATAATTTCCAGAAAGCCGGAAGTAAGCCTGTGCACATTCGCAAGCTGGAAGACTCTTTAGAATATTACCGCGACCGGCAGCGAATACACTCCGACCAGCGCGATATTCTTACCAAAGAAGAAGCCTTGCTGATGGCCAACCAATCGGTAAAAGGCGACGACGGCCTGGAGGTGCTGATGCTGGAAGAAATGGCCGACTTTTTTCGCCAACGCATGACAAAAATCAGGTTGCTGATTTTACAGGAAGACAAAGTAATAAAAACACTTGCCCGCCGCATAGAAGCCGTAAGCCGGCAGCTAAACGAGTTTAACAACAACCCCAACCAGCCAACCGGCGAAGTATTGCTTACCATTTCGGCCACGCAGCGCGCCAGCATAGATTTTACCATAACGTATGTTGTGGCAAACGCCGGCTGGGCCCCGCTCTACGACTTGCGGGCAACCGATACCAACAGCCCGGTAAAGCTGGTGTACAAAGCAAACGTGCGCCAGCAAACCGGCCTGGATTGGAAACGCGTAAAACTAAAACTAACCAGCGGAAACCCGGCAGCCGGAGCTACAAAACCAAATCTTAATACATGGTATTTGCGGCCGCTTCAGCCGGCCAACCCTGCAGCTTCCTCGCAAAACAGAGACACTAAATTACAGTTATTATCTGGCGCCAACAGAAAAGAAGCGGCCACAGAAACCATGGCCGATTATGTGGTAGTAAATGAATCGATGCTCTCAGTAGAATTCAACATTAACCTGCCCTACACAATCCCATCCGACGGCAAGCCGCACCCCATAGAGTTGCAGCAGCACGACCTAAAAGCGCAGTACCAGCACATGGCTGTGCCTAAGTTAGATGCGCGGGCATTTCTGGTGGCTCGCGTAACCGGCTGGGACGAATATAACCTGCTGCCCGGCAAGGTAAACACCTACTTCGCGGGCACTTTTGTTGGCGAAACTTTTCTGGATGCCAACACCACTTCCGATACGCTCAGCATTTCGCTTGGGGTTGATAAAAACGTGATCGTAACCCGCGAAAAGGTGAAAGATTATAAAGGCAAGAGCTTTTTTGGCGGCAGCACCAAAGAAACCACCGGCTATCAGATCTCTATCAGAAACGCCAAAACAACCCCCGTAGAAATTTTGATAGAAGACCAGATGCCGGTTAGCGCCAACAGCCAGATAAGCGTAGAGGCGCAGGAACTTTCGGGCGGAAAACTGGACCCGGCCACCGGCAAAGTAACCTGGAACATAAAGCTAAACCCCAACGAAACCAAAAAGCTAAACCTTAAATTTGAAGTGAAATACCCGAAAGAGATGCGCCTAACCGGGCTGTAAGGGGCAAAAATATGTGTAATAGAAACTAAAATGGCAGCCTGTTATCTTCTTTCTTCCCTTTCTTTTCCTTCCCGCCTGCAATTCCCTCATTCATATTTCCGAACTTTGCCTTTTATATGAAATGGTTCGCGCGGTTTTCGGTTCTGCTGGCCTTGTTTTTGGCCACTCCAGCCCTGGCATTTGCCGGCGGCTCGGTGCTAATGTGGGGCAGCTACCCGCAACTGGTGCTGGGTAATTTCTTTATCGGCCTGCTGGAAGCCTACGCTATAAAGCGGCGCTATAATACTCCGCTAAATATCTGGCTTATTTTGCTGGCCAACTTTTTCTCGCTGGTAATTGGTTTTGTGCTGGTTGCGGGAGGTATTACCAGGCTATTCGGGCTCGATTTCTGGGGTTTGGCTTCCGAATCGGCAGGCGAATATTACGGCGCGCTGGCTATTGGGCTGGTACTGGCGTTTGGTGTATCGGTGCTGGTAGAATGGCCGTTTTATTATGCCGCTTTGTACCTGCGCAAGCAACACGTGCGGCTGCCCGCGCTGCAGGTTTCTGTTTTCGCGCAGCTAATTTCGTTTGCCTTTATTGTGGTATATATGCTACTAATGTTGCTGATAGGGTAAAAGCTGCAAAGGCCAAAAACCGGTGCAATTCAGCAGAAAAGCTCACTTGGAAATAATTGTAAACCGCCCGCTATCAGCATTTAGCGCCGCACTAACTGGCAACTGCTTATTTTGTCGTGCAGCATTTGTTTTCTATGGGAGAAGAAGCTCGTCCAGATACCGATAGAAGCGGGAGCCAGCGATATGATTTTACCGATATAGCGCAAACTTGCCCGCCAAAACGAAACCCGGAACCCTCCAAGGCAGGTAACTTTTATCTTCAGCGCGTACTTGCCAGGCGTAGCCTGCCTTACCGAACTTTCCGAAACGGCATAATACAGCCAATGCAAAACCAAAAACAGCGCAATTAATTCGGGGCGGGCAAGCATAAAATGTGCACCGGCCTCTATGTTATGCAGCAGGCCTGTTGGGTCGTTTTCCTGCACCAGTTGGGTTTCTTCGCCGTAAAAGAAATAAAGTAAGATGCCCGCTACAAAACAAAAAATTGTATTGTCGATCAGAAAAGCAATCAGGCGCAGCTTGATATTCGCAAACTGGGTTTGCCTGTTAATTTCTGTTAAAGCCGGATTTATTAGTGTAGCTTCCATAGAAGAGGGTATAAAAGCATCCTGTTATTGGTCTGAACCTGGTGCTGTTTTACCTGCCGGTTAGCAAAGAATTGAACAGGTTCTTAAACTTCCGGAAACTGCAGGTGATAGGATAAAGGTAAGAATAAAAAGTTAACAACCTCCTGAAAATCAGAAATAATTAAAAAATTAATATTGTATAAACATAATGATAACCTAGATGCTAAAACAAGTTCAGAATAGCGGTTTATTTGCCCAACTGCCGCCTGTAAAGTACCTTCGTAATTAAATGAGCACCCAACTTCAGCAACAGCCCATCGGCCTTTTCGATAGCGGCATCGGCGGCCTTACCATTGCCCGCGCCATAACCGAACTGCTGCCCAACGAGCGCCTTATTTATTTCGGCGACACGGCCCATTTGCCCTATGGCGATAAATCGGCTGCTGCTATACAAGCTTACTCCGTAAAAATTTGCGATTTGCTGATAAAGCAGCGCTGCAAAGTGATCCTGATAGCCTGCAATTCGGCCTCCGCAGCCGCCTACGAGCTGGTGAAAGAATACGTGGGAAGCAAAGCAAAAGTGCTGAACGTGATAGATCCGGTAGTAGATTACATCGGCTGCAGCTACCCCGGCAAGCGCATCGGCCTAATCGGAACCAAGCAAACCGTGCACTCCAACGTCTACACCAAAAAAGTACACGAGTTAGATTGCGGAATAGATTTTGTATCGCTCGCCACACCGCTTTTGGTGCCGATGATTGAGGAAGGTTTTTTCAATAACTCTATTTCGGAACAAGTAATATCGGCTTATCTGGAAGACCGGCATCTGAAAAACATCAGCGCTTTAATTCTGGGCTGCACGCATTATCCGCTCATTAAAGAACAGATCAACAACTATTACCAGGGCAAAGTAGAGCTGCTCGATTCTTCTAACATCGTGGCCGCGCGCCTGCAACAAGTGCTCCACCAGTTTAACCTGGCCTCCGGCGAGCTAAGCGGCGATCATAAATTTTACGTTTCCGATTTCACCCAATCTTTCGAAGAATCTACCCGTATTTTCTTTCAGCGCGAAGTGCATTTAGAGCATTACCCGCTGTGGGAGTGATTTTTTGGATGAATGGATGAATGCAAGAATGGATGAATGGATATCATGAAGGGCCACCGTAGGGGCGAATCGCATTCGCCCATCTGCATTCGCCTAATTTGTCTGAACTTTGATTTTATGATTGAAATGATAAATAACGAAATCCAAAAAATCCACCAATCCCGAAAATCCAAATTCAGACAGAAAAGGCGCCAAAATGGGCGAATGCAATTCGCCCCTACGGGAACATTCGCGATAAAATCCGCAAATTTGCACATCTAATTCTGCACATCTAAAATCTGCACAATTATAAATGCCGCCATTCCTCTCCATATTAATCCTTCTTCCGGTTTTGCTTGGCCTCGTGCTGGTGGCTTTCTACGCCGAGCGCAAAGGTGCTGCCTTTATCCAGGACAGGCTGGGCCCGACTGAAGTAGGAAAATGGGGCTTGCTGCAAGCCTTCGCCGATTTACTGAAGCTGCTGCAGAAAGAAGATATCGTACCAACTGCTGCCGATAAACCGCTGTTTAAATCGGCGCCTATTATCATTTTCGCGGCGGTGTTCGCGGGTTTTGCGGTAATTCCGCTTACTCCGTCGTTTGTTAGTTCCGGCGCTGCGGTGGGTTTGTTTTATTTGCTGGCCATAATTTCTCTGGATGTAGTAGGGTTGCTGATGGCGGGTTGGGGGTCGAACAATAAGTTTGCCTTGCTGGGTGCGATGCGCTCGGTTGCCCAGATTGTGAGTTACGAAATTCCGGCCGGGCTCGCCATTTTGTGCGGCGTTATCATCAGCCAAAGTTTAGATCTGCAGGAAATCAGCTTTCAGCAAGGAACCTGGATGAGGCAATTTCCGGGCCATGAGAGCGAAACCAACTTTCTGTTCGGCCTGCGCTCTTTAGGGATAGATACCACGGCCATCGGCGGATTTTTAACCTGGAATATTTTCCGTTTCCCGCTGCTGTTTTTCGCTTTCATCATTTACTACATCGCCTCGCTGGCCGAGTGCAACCGCGCGCCGTTCGATATTCCGGAAGCAGAATCGGAGCTGGTTTCCGGTTTCCACGTAGAGTATTCGGGCTTCCGCTTCGCCATCCTTTTCTTGGGCGAATACGCGATGATGATTCTGGTAAGTCTGGTAGCCGTAATTCTTTTCCTCGGAAGCTGGAACACACCTTTCCCCAACAT
>JAFADQ010000256.1 GCA_023424725.1 Bacteroidota bacterium | reverse complement strand
GTTCACCCCTTCCTGAAAAATCCGTACTCCTGCGCCGAGTATTTTCTCTTGTTGTTCATCTACAATTGCCCAGCCTATCGAGTTGGTGCCTAAATCTATTCCTAATGTTTTCATCTAAAATAAATTTTGTGTGTGATAATGGAAAGATATATATTTACAGCGGATAAGACAATATCCAATCTTTGAAATCTTATTACAATAAGGGTAAATCCCGTAGACTAACGTCTTTGCCTCTGCGTACTCCGTAGGGGCTTTTTTTTTGCCCGGAATTTTGTAAAGGTTAGTACAATTTGCCCTGTAGCACCTGTTTTTTGCCCGTTACAGCCTAACACTTCCGGCTATATTTTAATAATTTTTCCTTCCTGTATTCTTCTTTCGCCAATCGCGCAAATTCAGCATCGCAGAAATTACAAGCGCCAGAAAAAACAAACCGGCCGTGGCGGTATCTATTATTACCTGCGGAACAAACAATTCGGGAGAGAGGCGAAGCAGCAGGTAGGTAATGTAGGAGTTGGGCAAATCGTGCTCGCCCAGTTTTCGCAGCACCTGCCAGTGCCAGTCGGTGCAAATGCAATAGCCCCAGCCGTACCAAATGCCCAGCACAAACCACGAAAAAGCGGTGAGCAACAGCAAAATAAGGTTGGCGCGGCGGGTTTTTTGCCATATCCACCCAAACAGATTAAACATAATTATGCCCGAATGAAAGAGGAGGAAAAACCAGTCGAGCAGGTGTAGCATCATAACCTTAGGGCTGCGATGGCCGTTTTAATAGGCATCACAACCTAAATCTATGAAATATATACTAACTGTTTTTAGTTTTCTGTTTGCCTTAAACGCAACCACTGTTTATGGGCAAAGCAGCTCGCCTTATAAAACCAGCTTTAAAGTAGATGGCCCCATTACCGCCGTAGCGGTTGGCCTAAATGGCTACGGCCTGTACCGCATAACCGATAAGGACGGCATGAGCGAAGCCCAGGTACTGGCGATGGATAAAAATGACGTAAACAAATTCGACCGCCCGTATGCCGGAAATTACGATCTGGACGCCAAAAACCTGAGCGATTTTGGTTTTTACGGCTCGTTTGCACTTCCCTTAACATTGCTGTTTAACGAAGATGTGCGCAGCAACGCCGGGCAAACTGCTGTGTTGTACGTAGAAACCATGGCCATAACCGGCGCCCTTTTTACAATGGCCAACGGGTTTACAGAACGCCGCCGCCCGCTTGCTTATGGCGAGTTTGATGCCAACGGCCAGGCCATAGAAGGCGCGCCAATGGACGAAAGAATTCGCAAAAACGCCAAAAACTCTTTCTTTGCCGGGCACACGGCTGCCACCGCCGGCGCCAGCTTTTTCTTCGCCAAAGTATTTCACGATTACAACCCCGATTCGCCGTGGAAGCCGGTAGTGTGGGGAGCCGCCGCCGCCTTGCCTGCCGGTGTTGGGTATTTGCGCCTGAAAGCGGGCAAGCACTTTTTATCTGATAATATTATTGGCTACGTAGTAGGCGCGGGCGCCGGTATTCTGGTGCCGCAACTGCACAAAAAAGGCAACACCTCTGGCTTGTCACTGGTGCCGGTTTCTACTTTCGAGTATAACGGCGCGGCGCTAACGTATAAGTTTTAAATGTGCCGAAAATATCTCAGTTTGGAGATTAGCAATGCTGCGTTTTTATTTTACAAAGAAGAGGCTGCCCAGAAAGGAGCAGCCTCTTCTTTTATGATGTACGCAAATTACGCCGGATTTTTTTTGGCAGTTCTTGCTAACGAGCTCCTTCACTATCGTTCAGGATGACACCGCGTGGTAGAAACATCGGTTAAATCCTGTTCAGCTTTTTAATCCTTGAAATCGTGTTCAAATACAAGGGGCTCTGGCCGACGAGGTCCTTCGCTATCGCTCAGGATGACGCCCAGTAGGGTGGAAAGAAGAGCTTGCGTTTAAACAATACTACCTCACTATTAATCTAATTAATTAGCCGTGTTATGTTTGTCTATTAATATAAGCGACGGAGCAGAATCGGCAACTACAGGAGTTACACGGCTGCGGTTTAGCTGCAGGCCTTTAGAAGTTTGGGTTACCGTAACAATAGTATTCTGGTTTAGCCACAAGGTAAAATCGCGCAGGTAATGCGGTTTCTTGTCGTAAGGGTTAAGCACACCAAGTGGCTCGGGCATGCGGTAAGTGCCGTTTACGCGGCTAACGGTGCGCAAATACAGATCGCTGCGGCCATCTATCCGCTCGAAGGTAAGCAGCTGCACCTGGTCTTCGAAATATTTTGCTTTAAAGCCAAGGCCCGAGTAAAACTGATAGTGGCTGGCAAACTGGTCTTTGTCTATATTAGAAAGCCACTCGTACCCCATAAACTCGTTGTAGCGGAAAAGCAGCATTTCTTTGGCTTCGTGCCCGCCATGATACTCGTCGTTGGTGTACCTTTTCTCCGCGATCAGGATAATATCGTTATCGGGCGTTATCAGCATTTCCGATAAATAAGTATCTACAATGCTGCCGGTTTCCATGCCTGGTTTTGGTTTGTAGTACGGCAACGAATCGAGGTATTTTTTGGTGAACTTAAACTCGTTGGGCATGTGTACAATGTATTTCTCAAAATCGAAGCGGGCTACCTTAAGGCTGTAATACAGCATCGTAGAATCTTCTACGGTGATAGAAGCGAAATACAAATTGCCCTTATTGTCCAGCTTCAGCAAATGATCGAAAATATAAATATCGGTGCCATCGAAAACGCCGCCCAAAACCTGAATTAACTCGCCGTAGACCTCGGTACGGGGTGTAAATTTCCGGATGCGGACTTTGCGGTAATCGTCGGTAATAAAGGTTATAAACTGGTTTCCTTTGTTGTCAACTTTTATAATCGGGTCGAACGATACGTTAAGATCGTCGAACTCATACACCTGCTCTTTTATTTCCTCGAAAAGATCGTTGTATACCACACCACGCGTGCCCGAAATAATGCGGTTAGGCGTAATATGCTGGTACACCATTACTTTAGAGCCGTCTTCGGAGCTGGAGATGCCAATTTTGCGTCCTTTAGAAGGAGCGTTCATCAGGGTTTTCTGGCCTGCGCGGGCGCCGGTTTTTTTATCGAAATAATACGCTAAAACACGCTGCTGGCCTTCGGTTTTGGCCATTTTATACGTAAGCAGGTACACATATTTCTCGTTGGCGCCAAACAGTTCGGGCGTTTCGTCCAGCCCTAACTTTACCGGCGAGCTCCATTTTTTGCCCAGATTATCGTCGTAGCTATCAACCGAAAACTCGGAATTGCTGTTTTTGCTCAGAATCGCGAACTGCCTGTCGGTTAGCTTTACGGTTTTGGTTTCTATGGCCGGGTGGTACGAAGATTCGTCCTGGTTAATCTCGAATGTAAACGGAATGGTTTTCAATTTAGGACCCTCGGGCGCCTGAGCAATGGAGGCTGTAATTGAAAAAATGCAAAAATAAACAACAGAAACAAGCAGTTTCACAGGCGAATTAAAAAGGTTGAAAGGCTGATAAAAATTAGCTAATTACCAGACTAACAGGATTAAACATTATACAAAGATACGCTTTTGCGGCCATAACCCGGCCAGCGTGTTTTGCCGGTAAAGTGCAGGCAAGCTGCAAAGCCCGGAAAAACGCCCGTAAGAAACCAACAGAAAACCTGCCTTTGGCTGTTTTTACGAGTTATAAAAACTGGTTAGCAATTAGAATGCCATTAAAAGCAGCCGGTTTGTAACTTCCTGAAAGATAGCAAAATAATGTTTTAACAGCCCTTAATTAGCATTTGCCTTTTGGGCTGTTGATATAGTTGGCAAATTAGGCAGGCAATATTTCTTATTGGTTTGATAAAAACAGGGCGGTTAGTATAAGCTGAATAAGGCAGAGTATACAAAACAGAATTTTATTGATTTGTAACTATTCTGCTACATCTTCTGTCGTAAATTTAAGGTTATGAGGGCTGTTTTGCCGAATTAGAATGTACAGAAAAGAGATTAGCCGGAGCAGATTTAGGCTGTGGTGCCCTGTTTTTTGCCCGTTGCAGCATTAAAAATACGCCGCTCCGGAGAGCGGAGCTACAGGTGTAGCGCTGCTCTACAGAGCGGCGTTTAAGGCCATTGCTGATTAAGGCAGTAGCGGTTCTGGCCGGCAAGGTTTTTCACTATCGTTCAGGATGACGCCGCGTTGTAGTGGCTGTAGCTAAAGCAATGATTATTGGCTACTATGTGCTGTCATGTTGAGCGATAGCGAAACACCTCGTCTTTTGGAACCGCTCCGGCTAATAATCTGTGTTTCATTAGCAACAAGTAAAATCAACCTAACTTATCCGGCTCCAGTTTACGGCGTTTTTCTTTAGGGAATTTATGTGCGCTCTTATATTGGCGTTTTCGGGTTGTTCCAGTTTTGGGTCTTGTTCCAGCAGGTTTTGGGCTACCGTGCGGGTTTCGTTTAGCAGGTTGCCGTCTTTGGCCAGGTCTGCTATCAACAAATCTAATACGCCGCTTTGCTGTTTGCCCATTATATCGCCGGGGCCGCGCAGTTTCAGGTCGGTGTCAGCAATCTCGAAGCCGTTGGTAGTGCGGCACATGGTTTCTATGCGGGTTTTGCTGTCTTTGCTGAGCTTAAAACCGGTCATTAATATGCAATAGCTTTGCTCGGCGCCACGGCCTACGCGGCCACGTAACTGGTGCAGCTGCGCGAGGCCAAACCGCTCGGCATTTTCTATCACCATTACGCTGGCGTTTGGCACGTTTACGCCTACCTCAATAACCGTAGTAGCTACCATTAGCTGGGTTTCGGCTTTTACGAAGCGCTGCATTTCAAACTCTTTGTCTTTGGGCTTCATTTTGCCGTGCACCATGCTAATTTGGTATTCCGGAAAGTAACGGCTCACGCTTTCGTAGCCGTCCATGAGGTCTTTAAAATCCATTGTTTCGCTTTCTTCTATCAGCGGATAAACAATGTATATCTGGCGGCCTGCTTTTATCTGCTCTTTTAAAAAACCGAATACGCGCACGCGGCTGTTGTCGTAGCGGTGCACGGTAATAATTTCTTTGCGGCCGGCGGGCAACTCGTCTATCACGCTAATATCCAGGTCGCCGTACAAGGTCATGGCCAGGGTGCGCGGAATAGGAGTGGCCGTCATCACCAAAACATGCGGAATAACGTTTGGGTTTTTGCGCCATAGTTTAGACCGCTGCTCTACGCCAAAGCGGTGCTGCTCGTCTATAATACAAAGCCCTAAATTCTGGAACTGCACTTCGTCTTCCAGCAACGCATGCGTGCCGACCAGCATTTTCATTTCGCCATTGCGGAGCTGCTCGTGCAGTATTTTGCGTTCGCTTTTTTTGGTAGAGCCCATTAGCTTACCAATTTTAATGCCCAGCGCATCGGCAAAAGCACTCAAGCCCACAAAATGCTGCTCAGCCAGGATTTCGGTAGGCGCCATTAAGCATGCCTGCGCGCCGTTGTCGTTCGCGATGAGCATGCTAATAAAGGCCACAATGGTTTTGCCCGAGCCTACATCGCCCTGCAAGAGGCGGTTCATTTGCTTGCCGGCATTCAGATCGTTATAAATCTCTTTTATAACCCTTTTTTGCGCATTTGTTAAGTCGAAGGGCAGGTGGTTTTTATAAAACTCGGTAAGTGTAGGAACTTTGTTAAAAATTTGCCCGGCCAGCTCTTTTTTGCGCACCACTTTTTGCTGCAGCAGCTTTAACTGCACATAAAACAGCTCCTCGAACTTAAGCCGGAAACGGGCTTTATCGTTCATGTCCTGCG
>JAFADQ010000311.1 GCA_023424725.1 Bacteroidota bacterium | reverse complement strand
GGGTTACGGCGGCTATCATTTCGGGGCTTACAGGGTTTTGGGCGCCGCTGCCGCCATCTAAATACATTAATTTAAGGCCCAGCAGCTCGCCGGCCATGGCGGTGCAGGCTGCAATGGCAGGTTTGTTGTGCGGTACAGGCAAAGAGCCGCTCATGTAACTGGCAGTGGTTTGCCGCCCCGAATCTACTAATATATAACCCGTAGGAAGTACTTCTAAGTTGCTGGCTTTAAGCGTAGGCGCGGCAAGTACGTGCTGCCCGATTAATAAATCTGGGTTGCGGCCCGAAATAAGCGATATAAACAGAATAGCATCGGCCTGCTTATCAATATGCATGCTGCTGCTCGGGAACAAGATAACCGGCACCTGGCTGTTGGCCTTTAGCAGGGCAATAATAGATGCCTGCTGGTTGTGCATAATAAGGCTGCCACCCACAAAAAAGTAATCGGGGGTGTGCAGCCGGCAAAGCTCCAGCAGGTAGCGGCAGCTATCCTCGGTTAAATTATCGGGGTCTATAAGAACGGCAAACGATTTTTTGCGCGCAGTTTTATTCTGCCAAAGCCGATTGTATATTGGCTGCACCCGGAGAAACATAGGTATCTCCTCCGTGCTGTCCGCTTTCGTGGGCAATGTAGTTTCCGGAGGGAGTATCAGAGGCGTGTTGTTTGGCATTCAGGTACTCTTCGAGCTTGCGTGTTCCCAAAATTATCAAATATGCCGTAATTTGCTGTGCTACTACCGCGAATATATCTTTCCCGATAGAAGTTTCTTCCTTTTTTGGGGCATCGGAAGGCAAATGTTGGGCAGATGTAACATGAATGGTCTCGGTATAGGGCACATCTGTTACATCAAAGGCGCTGGCGTTGTTGGTCAGGTCTTCGTACTCTGAGTAGCTGGCAGCGGTGTTCTTATTTTTCTTTTTTTTTCCTTTATACTCCAGCAGTTTTTGTTGCCCGGAGCTTTTGCCGCCCGATATAGCTTTTATAAGCGCGTAGCCGATAAGAATAGCGCCGCCGGCCACGAGGGCTTTCTTGCCCATATCCTGCGATTTATCTTTTAGCTCCTGCACCTCGCCCATCAGGGCATTTTTATACTCCTGGCTCTGGCGCTGCAAAAATTCTTTTTTCTCTCTTAAAAGAGGATTATCTGTTGTTGACTTCATACAAAAAATAAATTATTAGAGAAGTAAGACCATGTCTACAGTATTTTTACGGTTTCGGGTGCCGGGTTACTTCTTTTCGGGCGTTTCTTTATCGTCAGATCCGCTAACTGCTTTATCGGCTATTTTCCTGAACGCTGTTTTATCTTTGTTGGTAAGCGCAATTATAAATGGAATAAGGTAAATAACCGTAACAATTGCAAAACCCAGATAACGGCTATCCAGCAAATCGTTTAAAAACAGGCCAAGCGTTATAGAAAGAAACAATAATGTTAAAAGTCCTGTTATAGCCAATACGCCAAAATGCATGGCGTTTACCATGGCATCGCGTAATTTAAGCTGCGCATCCAGCTTAACAAGGTTAATTTTGGTATCGACGTATCCGGTCAGGTTTTCGATAACGCGGCCAATTAAGGATGAATCAGAAGTATTGTTGTTTTTATAGTTGTCATGCATACAGTACTGGGTTTAATTAAAACAAGAGTATACCAATTGCCGCCATGTGTTTAATGTTAAACTTTTTTTGCTGACACTAAACTCAGATCGGGCTGCGGGGCACAAAAAAGCGGGCATCCGGACCTAAAAAGGTAATTTCAGCAGTCAAAAGTAAAATATATACATGAACTTAGCAGTTGTAACAGCAATATAGTTTTGCCTATACGAAAAAAGGTTTCAGATGGCTGGCTTTTTTTGATTTAGTGATTATTACGGTTTGAGCGCAACATATTATCAGCTGTTAGGCATTGCCCGAACGGCTTCTCAAAAAGAAATTAAATCGGCTTTTAAAGCCCTGGCTATACGGTACCATCCGGATAAGCATAATGGCTCGCCCGAGTTTGAGGCCCGTTTTAAGCAAATTAACGAAGCGTACCAGGTACTTTCCGACCCGCGCAAAAAACAAGTATACGATTTTAAGCTTCAGTACAGCAATCCGGCGCGCACTAATTTTGGCGCCACCTCGCCTTACCAGGCCGCAAACATGTACCGCCACGCCAACGGCCCAAAGCCCGAAGGCTCGTACGCAAAACGAACTTACACCCCGCCCAAGCCGCCTCCCAGAGCTGCAGAGGCCAGAAAACGGCCTGCCACAAACCCATACGAGCGCACCTGGCGCGATTATATTATTCTGTTAATAGTAATGGTGAGCCTGGCCGGGTTTGGGCTGGTGATAAAATTTACCATGGATCATGTATCGGCCATTAGCCGCTACGAAAAGGGCCTGGAACTGATAAAAGAAAAACGCTACCTGGAGGCACACGAAAACCTGCGGGCGGCAGTGCATTTTAAACCTACTTTTGGCGAGGCGCACCTGCAAATGGCCAACCTGGAGCTAAGGTATTTTAACAGCGCCATTGCCGCGCAAAACAGTTATACGGCTGCCTTTAATAACCTGGAAAAAATACAGCCCGAAAATTATTATATGCGGGCAAAGGCCTATAGCAAATCCGGAAATTTTGATTTGGCCGAGCAGGA
>JAFADQ010000226.1 GCA_023424725.1 Bacteroidota bacterium | reverse complement strand
CAACCCGAAGCAGCCGAATATTTTATTACGCGGCAGCGGTTAACAGCAGAGCTGGCGGCGCAAGAAGCCGGAATGCCTTATTTTTGCGCCACGAGCTACGAAACGTTGCAAAATGGCATTGAGCAATTGTATGCAATAGAAGGCGCTGCGCTGCTCGAAATACAATCGCAGCAAAGTTTAAACACCGAAATTTTTAAAAAATACCAGCAATTAAACCAGCATGAGCCAGATAAATTGGACACCCATTAAAGAGTTTAAAGAAATTCTTTTCAGCTATTACGACGGCATCGCCAAGATCAGCATAAACCGCCCAGAAGTGCACAATGCCTTCACGCCGCTAACGGTTACGGAGATGATAGAGGCGATGGAAATTTGCCGTCAGCGCACAGATATTGGCGTGGTAATTCTTACCGGAGAAGGCGGCAAAGCTTTCTGCAGCGGCGGCGACCAAAGTGTGCGCGGCCACGGCGGCTACGTTGGCGAAGATACCGTTCCGCGCCTGAACGTGCTCGATCTGCAAAAGCAAATCCGCTCAATTCCTAAACCCGTAATTGCGATGGTAGCCGGCTGGGCCATTGGCGGCGGGCACGTTTTACATGTTGTTTGCGATTTGTCTATCGCTGCTGAAAATGCACGTTTCGGACAAACCGGACCAAAAGTCGGAAGCTTCGATGGCGGCTTTGGCGCTTCTTATTTAGCACGCGTAGTTGGCCAGAAAAAAGCCCGCGAAATATGGTTTTTGTGCGACCAGTACGATGCCCAGGAAGCCCGCGAAATGGGATTGGTAAATAAGGTAGTGCCGCTGGATAAACTGGAAGAAACAACTGTAGAATGGTGCCGCAAAATATTAGAAAAAAGCCCGCTTGCACTGCGTATGCTAAAAGCTTCGTTTAATGCAGAATTAGACGGGCAAGCCGGTATTCAGGAGCTTGCCGGAAACGCGACCTTGCTGTATTATTTAAGCGAAGAAGCCAAAGAAGGCAAGAACGCATTTATGGAGAAAAGGAAGCCTGATTTCTCAAAATATCCTAAGTTTCCGTGATGCTTTTCTGAACCAGGATTCGTGGGATTATAGGAAGGACAGGATAAGATGGGAATTACCAAGCTGTAACTTACGATTCAGATTGCTATACCAGGCTTTAGAATTTCTGCATCAACTCCTCACTCCTTCCTGCTACTCACTCACCCGAACCTGTCATTGCGAGCGATAGCGTGGCAATCGGGTTAAGGGCTGCACTTAGGTTGTTACGGGTTCTAATTTGGCCTTTGCAGGTTCTGTTTTCGGTTTTTACGCGCGTTTGTTTTGGCTGGTGTAAGCTTTTAAAAGTGGTAGTTCTCTCGCTTATTTACCCGATTGCTTCGTGCCTCGCAATGACCATTTAATTTGAAAGTTTGAAGCGCTGCCAAACTAACCAGGCAAGAGCCTAACGGTTCGGATCGCCAGGCTCCAGCCTGGTTTTTCATACTTGCTTTCAGTGTTTTCGTTAAGGTATTAAACCAAAGAACCGACAAGTCCCATTACTCAATACCCACTACTCAATACTAAAAAATGCAGCCCTTCCTCACCATCAACGGCAAAAAAGTGTACTTTTCGGAGCTTCTGGATATAAGCTACCGCGATACGATGGTGCTGGATGGTTACGAGGAAAAAACGCTTGAATTCTGCGCCAATTGGCTGAGCGGCGTGCAGGAATTTCTGGTCCATACCAGCGGCTCTACCGGAATTCCAAAACCGATTACGCTGAAGCGCGAGCAAATGGAAGCCAGCGCAAAACTTACGCTCGATTTTTTTCAATTGAAGAAAAGCGACAAAGTGCTGGTTTCGCTGAATACAGAGGTAATTGGAGGAAAAATGATGTTGGTGCGCGGGCTGATACAGGAACTGGAAATGCACATTGTAAACCCGGTGGCAAACCCGCTCGAGAGGTTTGATGCGGAGGAAATTCAGTTCGATTTTTTGTCGCTGGTGCCTTATCAACTCGAGGCGATTTTATCCGGACCTGCGGAGGGCAAAAAACAGCTCGATAGCGCCAAAGCGGTGTTGCTTGGCGGCGCAGCAATTCCGCATCAGCTCGAAGAAAAAATTCAGCAACTGGAGGCGCCGGTTTTCCATAGTTACGGGATGACGGAAACCTGCTCGCACATTGCCTTGCGCAAAGTGAATGGTGACGATAGAAGCGAACTTTTTTCTGCTCTGCCGGGCGTAAAATTGGGCCTTACAGCTAATGGCGCGCTCACCATTTCCGGACCGATGACAGGTGGCGAAACGATCGTGACGAACGATCTGGCAGAAATTCTGGACGGTAATAAATTTAAACTTTTAGGCCGCGCTGATGATGTAATTAACAGCGGCGGCATTAAAGTGCACCCAAACTTAATCGCGCCCACCATAGAGGCTGCGATGGCCAGTTTTGGCCTTAACTGCCGGTATTTTGTAGCTGGTTTGCCGCACGATTTATTAGGCGAAGAAGTAACGCTGGTGTTGGAAATTCCGGAGCTTCAGGAAGAAATAATTAAGCAACTCTTAAACAGCCTGCACGAGCAATTACCAAAGTTTGAAGCGCCAAGAAGGTTGTTTTGCATCGCTCCCTTTTCAGAAACTAAATCAGGAAAAATAGATAGAATTGCTACGCTGGCGCGTTTGTAAGTTTGTCTGAATTTGGATTTTCGGGATTGGTTTGATTGGTTGGATTTTTTTTGCTTCTATTGATAGATTTTAGCCCCTTTCAGCTTCCTTAGATTTCAAACTAATTCTGCTAATTCTTTCATTCTGAAAATTCTGATTCAGACAAAAAGGAGTTACAAACTGAATCAGAATTTACTTTTCTCACAAGCACTGATTTTTGACATCAGCAGCTTCTTTGCATTTCAACTTAATTCTCACAATTCCGGCAATCCAAAAAATCCCCGAAATCCCGGAAATCCAAATTCAGACAATACAAGCAATTGCCTTTCTGCGCGCAATTCGTTAATTTGCGGAACGGTACTAACATCATTTTAAAAATATGCAAAAATACACACGTAGTGTGGCTGCGCTATTACTGATAGCTTCGCTGGCCGGAGCTTGCTCGCAACCTGCCACTACCTCGCAAACCCCTGCCGAAACCAATACCATTTCTGCCGCTCCAACTCCTGCCCAGGCAGAGGAAAAAGAAACGGCCGACAACTTTGAATACGTAGCCGATCAGTTTGCCGATTTGCGCATTTTGCGTTATCAGGCTCCCGGTTTCGAAGAACTATCGGCTAAACAAAAAGAGCTGTTGTATTATCTTTCTCAGGCTGCATTGTCGGGCCGCGACATAATTTACGACCAGAACTTTAAGCACAATCTGCGCATTCGCCGCACGCTGGAGGCCATCATCAACAACCGCCAAGCCGATGCAACTACAGACGACGCACAGTGGGAAAAGTTTATGGAATACACCAAGCGCGTGTGGTTTAGCAACGGAATTCACCACCACTACTCTACCCGCAAAATAATGCCGGAGTTTAGCAAAGAGTATTTCGCGCAGTTAATTAAAAACACACCTAAAGAAAAACTGCCGCTAGAATCAGGCGAGGATGTAGCCAAAATGACGTCGTTCTTAACCTATGTTATTTTCGATCCGAAGGTGGCCAGCAAACGCGTAAACCAAACCAAAGGAGACGATTTGATCGCCACCTCGGCCAACAACTTTTACGAAAACCTTACACAAAAAGAGGTTGAAGATTTTTATGCCAAAAAAATTAAGAAAGACGACGAAACTCCCATTTCTTATGGCCTAAACTCGAAACTTGTAAAAACCCGCGACGGCAAAATTTATGAGCAGGTGTATAAAGCCGACGGCATGTATGGCAAAGCCATTACAGAAATTGTTGGCTGGCTTGAAAAAGCATCGGCTGTAGCCGAAAACGCAAAGCAAAAAGCCGCTTTAGATAAGCTGATACAATACTACAAAACAGGCGACCTTAAAACGTTTGACGAGTACAACATTGCCTGGGTGCAGGATACCGACTCGCGCATTGATGTAGTGAACGGGTTTATAGAAGTGTACGGCGATGCGATGGGTTACCGCGGCGCTTACGAATCGGTGGTGTCGTTCCGAGACGAAGAAGCAAGCAAGCGCATTAAAGCCATCGGCGACCAGGCGCAATGGTTCGAGGATAATTCGCCGCTATTGCCCGAGCACAAAAAGAAAAACGTAACCGGAATTTCGGCTAAAGTTATTACTGCCGTTATGGAGGCCGGCGATGCTGCGCCCTCTACTCCTATCGGAATTAACCTGCCTAATGCCAACTGGATAAGGAAAGACCACGGATCTAAGTCGGTTAATTTGGGCAACATTGTAGGCGCGTATAACCAGGCGGCTTCTAAAGGATCGGCTTTGCAGGAATTTGCCTGGAGCCAGGAAGAGATAGACCGCTCTAAAAAATACGGCGCGCTGGCCAGCGATCTGCACACCGATATGCACGAGGTAATCGGCCATGCTTCCGGCCAGATTAACAAGGGCGTAGGCACACCAAAAGAAACCCTGAAAAGCTACGCCTCTACCATAGAAGAAGCCCGCGCCGACTTGGTTGCTTTGTATTATGTGATGGATAAAAAGCTGATCGAGATTGGGGTAATGCCGCACATGGACGTAGCAAAAACCGAATACGACGGCTACATCCGCAACGGCCTTATGACGCAGCTTTCCCGCATCGAGCCCGGCGAAACCATAGAAGAATCGCACATGCGCAACCGCCAGTTAGTAGCTGCCTGGGCAATGGAAATGGGTAAAAAAGACAACGTAATAGAGAAGAAAACCCGCGACGGTAAAACCTATTTCGTGGTAAACGATTACGAAAAACTGCGCAAGATTTTCGGCGAGCAGCTTCGCGAACTACAGCGTGTAACTTCCGAAGGCGATTACAAAACCGCCCAAACGCTGGTAGAAAAATACGGCGTACAGGTAGACCCTGTACTGCACAAAGAAGTGCTTGCCCGTTACGAAAAACTGGGTGTTGCGCCTTATTCAGGATTTATTCAGCCTAAGCTAACGCCGGTTATGAAAGGTGGCCAAATGGTAGATGTAAAAATCGAATATCCTAAGGACTTCACTCAGCAAATGCTGGAGTACAGCCAAAAATATTCTTTCCTGCCCAATTATAATTGATGATGTGCGTAGTGCGTAATGCGAATTACGTAGTGCGATAAAAGAAAAACCTGCCTGCGAGAACGGGCAGGTTTTTTTGTGTAACTACCTCCTGACGCCGTTAAAATTGCCCTTTGCAGGTAATTTTCTCCCCCGTAGAGACAAGGCACCGCCTTGTCTTATTTCATATAACCAAAAATTATCAGTTCACTACACAAGGCAACGTGAATTTAACTCAGACAAGGCAATGCCTTGTCTCTACACGAAACGCCGCAGTATAACCTTCGTAACTTTCCGGGCAAGTCTGATAAATATGCTGTACCTTTGTGCCCCGTACCGACAGCACATCCATGTCACTTTCCAAAATCATATTTGTTACCGGAGGCGTTACGTCTTCGCTCGGTAAGGGAATTATCTCCGCATCGCTTGCTAAACTCCTGCAGGCCAGAGGTTTCCGTGTCACTATTCAAAAATTCGACCCGTATATTAACATAGATCCGGGC
>JAFADQ010000151.1 GCA_023424725.1 Bacteroidota bacterium | reverse complement strand
TTCTACCTCTTTGCCGATTATATGAATTAAGCTGTGGTTCGCCTCAAATTTTACCTGATCTATGTCGGTAATTTTATTAACCTCGGCAATAATATTTTTATCGTGCGGGGCGGTTACCTGCGCGCCGTCGGTCCAGTAGGCTTTGTAGCCGTTGTACTCTTTGGGGTTGTGCGATGCAGTAACCACCACGCCGCTTTTGCAGCCTAAATGCCGTATTGTAAACGATAGCAGGGGAGTGGGCCGCAGCGAATCGTACATATATACCTCTATGCCGTTGGCCGAAAAAACCGATGCCGTTATGCGCGCGAACTCGGGGCTGTTGTTGCGGCTATCGTGGGCAATGGCAACCTTAATTTTCTCATTCGGGAAAGATTGCAAAAGATAGTTGCTCAGGCCTTGTGTAGCCGCGCCAATTGTGTAGCGGTTCATGCGGTTAGAGCCAACGCCCATTATGCCGCGCAGGCCGCCGGTGCCAAACTCCAGGTTGGTATAAAAAGCATCGGTTAGGCTGCTTTCGTCGTTTTCCGACATCAGCTTTCTTATTTCTAACTTGGTTTCTTCGTCGTAATTTCCGGTTAGCCAGGTATTTATTTTTTCGGTTATCTGTAGATCCAGCATAGGGTTGTTATTTTTTTTGTTGATGTTAAGGCAGTAACGGAGTAATTTTCTGGTTGATGGTTACCGCAATAATGGGCCAAATATAAAAACGGTTGATTTAGCTTTTACACCAAATCAACCGTTTTCGTTATTCTGCTGTTTTTAGTCTGATTCAGGACTGTTTTTGCCCTCTGCAGGCATCAAAAAACAGGGTGTTACAAGGTAAATTACAGGTTGCCGCGCAATTCCTGCTCGCGCTCTATCGCCTCGAACAACGCTTTAAAGTTGCCTTTCCCGAACGATTTTGCTCCGCGGCGCTGTATGATCTCGTAAAATACGGTTGGGCGGTCTTCTACTGGTTTTGTGAAGATCTGCAGCAGATATCCTTCTTCGTCGCGGTCTATTAAAATGTTAAGTTTTTTAAGCTCTTCCAGCTCTTCCTGAATTTCGCCTACACGGTCTAACACATCTTCGTAGTAATTATCGGGCACGTACAAAAATTCTACCCCGCGGCGGCGCATTTCTGCTACGGTTTCTAGAATATTGTTGGTGGCAACGGCAATGTGCTGCACGCCGGCGCCTTTGTAAAACTCTATGTATTCTTCTATCTGGCTCTTCTTTTTGCCTTCTGCAGGTTCGTTTATCGGGAATTTTACATAGCCGTTTCCGTTGCTTACTACTTTAGACATAAGCGCGGTGTATTCGGTAGAGATGTCTTTATCGTCGAAGGTGATGAGAAGGTTAAAACCCATTACTTTCTCGTAAAACTCTACCCATTTGTTCATCTCGCCCAGGTCTACGTTTCCCACGCAATGGTCTACATATTCTAACCCGACTGGTTTGGTTTCGAAGCCCGAAGAGCGCGCCACAAAACCCGGCATAAACGGCCCGGTGTAGTTTTTGCGCTCTACAAAAGTGTGAATGGTATCGCCATAAGTGTGAATAGATGCTATTTTAATTTCCCCGTACTGGTCTGTAAGCACTTTAGGCTCGGAAGCCGGTTTTGCGCCTCGCTTCACCGTTTCGTTAAACGATTTTTCGGCATCGTCTACCCATAAGCCAAGCACTTTTACGCCATCGCCGTGGCGCTTTACGTGTTCAGAAATATCGCTGTCGGGAAGTAACGAAGTAGTAAGCACAAGCCTTATTTTGCCTTGCTTCAGCACGTAAGAGGCGCGATCGCGAAGGCCGGTTTCAGGCCCGGCGTAAGCCACCAGCTCAAAACCGAAAGCTGCCTGGTAATAATAGGCCGACTGCTTGGCATTTCCTACATAAAACTCGATATGATCGGTACCTAACAAAGGCAAAAAATCCTGCTCTGTTTGTGTATCGGTAGCCTGGGCTGTTTCCTGATTCATGATATAGCGGTTTAATATTGAAAAGTAAAAATACGATTAAATGCGCAAAGCTGAAAACCAGCCCGATTAATGAATAGTTTAAATTAAATTTTTAAACCCGTAATAACTTTATTTTTATGGTTGAAAAGGTAAAAAGCGGTTTTAAGAATAGATAGCTGTATTTTGATAGATCGTTCAGAACTTAGCGCTGCAATAAATACCTGGTTGGCAATGTTAAAAGTAGCCCGCGTGTCGTAAATTTGTACGGTAATATTTGCATGTTGATTAGTAAGATGTAAAATTTGCAATTATAAAAACAGACAGACCATGGATAGAGAGGCGCTGAATAAGGCACTGGCATCGCTTATTGCTAAAAAAGACGAGCTTAGTAAACTTAAGTACGACGACAACCGCTACGACGATATTGAAGAAGAGCTTCATGATATGGAAGACGACTTTAACGACGAGTACGGCGAATATTTAGAAGATGTATTAGAAAAGGTGCACAACAAAATAGCTCCCGAGTCTGATGTTTTATTACCTACAGCTTATTTGCCCGGATCGCTGGATGTGGTAACACCCGCCGGCACAAAAGCCAAAATGGGCAGCAGCAACAGCAGCGGTGTTTTAATAGATGCCGAAGAATACCCGGATAAAGATGCCCGCCTACTTTTACTGGCCAACCCGCCGCGCCTGGTATTTACGGTAGTTGGCAAAAAGCCGGAAGACGTTTGGACGATGGAATAAGTTAATTGTTGGTTGATAATTGCTAGTTGCAGCAACAATTTTAACCCAGCACCTTTTAGGTTAGAATACATATAAAAATGGCCGTTGCAGGTTTTGCAACGGCCATTTTTTTAGTTCTTGCTTCCTAACAAGCTGTAAAGGCCAATTTACCGCTTGTTGTAGCCTAACACTTTGCGGGCTCTTTCTAAAACTCCGGAGGCTACTTCGCGGGCTTTGTCGGCGCCTAATTTAAGTTGCTTTTCCAGCTCGGCGGTGTTTTCCATGTAATATTTCTGCTTTTCGCGGGCATCGGCGTATTTAGTTATAATGGCCTCGAAAAGGGCTTGTTTGGCGTGGCCGTAGCCATAATTGCCATTCAGGTAATTTGCCCGCATTTCTTCTACCTGCTCTGGCGTGGCTACCAGGCTGTAGAGGGCAAAAGTGGTATCGGTAGCCGGGTCTTTAGGTTCTTCCAGGGTTTTGCTGTCGCTTATAATAGACATTATGGTTTTGCGCAGCTGTTTTTCCGGAAGAAAAATATCGATGGTGTTGCCGTAACTTTTGCTCATTTTCTCGCCGTTAAGGCCGGGCACGGTCATTACCTGCTGGTCTGTTTTGGCTTCTGGCAACACAAAAACTTCGCCGTACTGGTGGTTAAAAGCGCCGGCAATGTCGCGGGTAATTTCCAGGTGCTGCAGCTGGTCTTTTCCTACGGGCACAAAATTAGCGTCGTACAGCAAAATATCGGCCGCCATAAGCACCGGATAGGTAAACAAACCCGCGTTAACGTTCGCCAGCCTGTCAGATTTATCTTTAAACGAATGCGCGTTGGCCAGCATCGGATACGGCGTAAAACAGCTCAAATACCAGGTAAGCTCGCACACTTCCGGAATATCAGATTGCCTGTAAAACGTGTTTTTTTCTGTATCGAAACCGAAAGCTAACCAGGCTGCCGCCATAGAATACACACTTTCCTGGCGCTCCTGGGCATTGCGCATGGTGGTAAGCGAGTGCAGATCGGCAATAAAATAAAATGCTTCGTTGGTGGTGTCTTTAGAAAAATCTACGGCAGGCTGAATGGCGCCCAGTAAATTGCCCAGGTGCGGTTTGCCGTTGCTCTGAATTCCGGTTAAGTATCGTGCCATTATTTAAGATCGAAAGAAAAAGCAAAATAAGCGATTTTATCGCAGAAGTCGGGTAAATCAATACTTCAGGAGAAGAGTTTTATCCTTGCTTTCAGCTAAGATTTTACCCTGCAATGGCCATTTTTTTGGCCGTTACAGGGTAAAATATGGAGGCTTTTTAATTACTGGGCACTTTCTGTTGAGCTACCGTTTTTGCCGGCGCTTCTTTTGCTAAATATTTATCTATAATAGCATGAGCCATGTACAGCACCGGAGTTGCCAGCACAGCCACCCAAAATTTGTAAGCATAGTTTACTAAACCAACCGATATTAGCAATTTCAAATCCCAGTTTCCGAAAACATAAAACGCTATACCGAGCACCACAAAACTGTCTATAAACTGCGATACAAGGGTAGAGCCAGTTGCCCGGAGCCAGATCATGCGTTTGCCGGTAAGGCTGCGCAGGTACTGAAAAATGTACATATCCAGCAATTGGCCAATTAGAAAAGCCGTTACCGAACCAATAATTATTCCTAAGCCCTGCCGGAAAATAGTGTCGAAAGCGGTGTTAATATTAAAGGGTAATCCGTTAGCATCGGTTTTATTTACATCCAGCCAAAAATCTGCGGGCGGAAGAAGCCTAACCACGGTTATCACCAGAAACATATAAATAATTAGCACAACCGTAAGGTAGCTAACACGTTTTACGCCGGGCTTACCAAAATATTCGTTAATTATATCGGTGGTAACAAATACAACCGGCCAGATAAGCACGCCCGCCGTAAGGTTAAAATCGAGTGTGTAATCGCCCAGGAGTTTAATTTGAGCAGAAGGAAGGCCCAGCGTGTTTTCTGCCGAGAAAATCTTAACGCCAATAATTTCGGCCAGCACAGCGTTGCAAATAAAGATGCCGCTTAATACCAAAAACAGAGTCTGGCGCCTGGATGAGGCAAAAACCGGGGCAGTTCGATCCATTTTCTGATGTGCAGATTGTAAATGTGCGGATTACAGATGTGCAAATATGAAGATTAGAGGCCGGATAGCCAATTTGTTTACCCTCCTAAACTGCGCTCCTGGCGCAATAGTAAAGCGAAACGTCTCTTGTGCCAGTATACGAAAGGCAGTGTCCGGACTGGAGAAATAAAACCCATTCCGGAAGGCAGGAGACTTCCTTTTGTAGCCAACACGAGAGACGCTTCGCTTAACTCTCGCGCCAGAAAAAGCCAGAAAAATGGTTAATTTAATTCGGGCAGCCCCTTAACGCCTCTTTCCAGAGCGGCGTATTTAAGCTGCGACACCCAAAAAAATGGCCTTCACAGCCCAAAAGAAAATGCTTTTCAATCTGAAAAATTAATCTGCACATCTACATATTTGCAAACCTGCACATTTACGGAACAATCACTCCTCTACCTCAAACGCCTCGCCTTCTACGGCAATATACGATTCCGGAAATATCGCGCGGGCTTCCAGCAGCAGAGGAGTAAGGTCTTTATACCTGGACGAAAAATGGCCCAGCAGTAGTTTGTGCGCGCCAGCTCTTTTTGCCGCCAATGCCGCTTGCCCCGAGGTGCTGTGAAAGGTAGCGATGGCGCGCGCTTCCAGGTCGTTCATAAAAGTGGCTTCGTGGTATAGCAGGTCTACGCCTTTTACTTGTTCTACTACGCTATCGAGATAAGAAGTGTCGCTGCAATAGGCATAGCTGCGGCTTTTCTTGGGCGGGCCGGTTACTTCCCGCCAGCGCAATACTACCTTGCCATTTTCGTCCAGGGCGTCGTGGCCATGGCGCACTTTATTTATGTACTCAAAGTTAAGGTCGGGCGGAAGTTTTTCTTTCAGCACCTTTCTGGGTTTAGGCTTTTCGCGAAACAAAAAGCCGCAGGTGGGCACGCGGTGCGCTAAAGGAATGGTGGTTACGGTAAGGCAATCGTTTTCGTAAATTACCTGGTTTTTGGTATGGTCTACTGCTGTAAAATCTATCTGATAGTTTAGAACAGTGCCCGAATGCTTAAAAACCAAAGGCAATATTTCGCCCAGCGGTGCAGGCCCAAACAGGTGCATGGGGCTGGTGCGGCCATTTTGGTTCATGGTAGAGAGCAAACCGAAAAGGCCAAAATAATGATCGCCGTGCAGGTGCGAAATAAAAATGCAGTTAATGCGCTGATGCCGGAGCCTGTAGCGCATTAACTGCATTTGTGCGCCTTCTCCGCAATCTATCAGGTACTGGTTTGTACCGACAGTTAGCAATTGAGAAGACGGATGACGATTATGACTCGGCGTGGCAGAGTTGCTGCCTAAAATGGTGACTTCGAACTTCACCTTTTAT
>JAFADQ010000363.1 GCA_023424725.1 Bacteroidota bacterium | reverse complement strand
ATTGATAGCGCCGCTAAACGCGTTTTGCCCGTAGGCTCTGGCTCCGGCGCCTTTCAGCACTTCAATTCGCTCGATATCGTCTAAACTTACCGGCAAATTAAGCACGTGGTGGCCGGTTTGCGGGTCGCTTACTTTTACGCCGTTTACCATTATCAGGGCTTGCTCAAAATTACTGCCGCGAATGCTGATATCGGATTGCACGCCGCGCGGGCCACGGTTGCGCACATCTACGCCGGCAAAATATTCCAGCACTTCCTGCACCGTAGTAGCCGGACTTTTGGCGATAAACGCGCTGTCGATAACATCTACCGTGCGTGTGCTGGTGTTAAAAGAAGACGGAATGCGGCTGGAAGTAATGTTTACCTGCCGGATAGTGTCTTCTTGCTGGGCTTTTAAGGGGAAGGAAATAAGGGTGAAAAGGGTGAGGAGGGAAGTAAGTAAAATGGGTACGCTTTTCATTAAATGTTTGTAAATCCGCCGCAAAAGTAGCGGTATTAAAATAAACAGGGCGGGTTAAATGCAAGGTTGTTTGTAAGTTGTTTAGAGTTAGGTGGTTGCAGGTTGGGCTGCGGCGGCCTCATTTTTACTGCCCGCAGGTACTGCCCGCTAATAAACCTGAAATTCGGGCCCGGGAAGTGATAATTGAAATTCATTTTAGTAGATTTACCCGCTGCAATGGCTCGTGCCCTTATGTGGGCTAAACGAGCTGTTTTATGGCATTAATAAACCTTTCCCGTTATCAAAACGCTTATTTTTCTTTTCCTGGCAACGCTTATTTCGGTTGCTGTTTTTTCGGTTATCGGTTACGTGCTGATCTGGCTGGCGGGCAAAGGGCTGCGGCGGCCAGATTTGTTGCCGTTACAGCGAAACAGGCTTTTTCTGGGCTTGTTTTCTTGTGCTGTAACCGGGCTTACGGCCTGTGTTACGGTGTATGCCACGGCTATTACCGGCTTTAAAACCATTCATCTTTCTTTTTACCTGCTGGCGGTTTTTTTGCTGTATGAAATGTGGCTGAGTAAACGCACCGAAAATCTTTCGGAAAAGAATACAATTTCTCCGGGAAGCCGGCCATCTGCAAGTGTTTTATTGTTGGTGTTGCTGGGTTGTGCAGGCGTGTATGGTAGCGGCGTAAATCCGTTTCTCACCTTTGGCGAATTTCCGGTTAGGCCGCCGCACGAAGACCTGGTTTTTTACAGCAACGTATCGCAGTTTCTTAACATTACGGGCATAGAAAACCACGCCATGGCCTTTAATGTGCTGGACCAAACTTACCACGGCTCCGAGCCTTTTCATTATTACGAACTCTGGACCAACGCGCTGCTGTACCGAGTGTGGCAGTTGCCAAATGTAACGGCGCTGTTGATGGTGTCTTTCCCGGTGTTCTATCTTATCTTTTTTTTCGGGTTGCTGGCCCTGTGGGAGAGCTTCGCGCCCATAACTGTAAAAGGCGTAGTTATTTGCGCGGCGCTGCTTTTCGCGGGTGGTGTTATTTACTTTGCAAACGGCCGTACGCTGCTGCACGACAGCTTTTTGTTTTACCATAAAAACATTTTCTTAGACCGTAAGCTGGGCCCGTTATATATGTTCTCGCTGGCATTTGTGCTGGCGGTTCGCTATTCTAAATTTGCCGTCGCGTTTATTTGTCTGCTCTGTATTACCGTTGCCAGCACAACTCCGTTTCCGGGAATAATTGGCGGAATAAGCATGTTTTGCCTCGGCGCCCTTTTGCTAAGTAACGTTACAAAACCTGGCCACCCATTAAGTATTAGATTTGATAACCGTTTTCTGATAAGGGTTTTAGCCTACACGCTGCTAATAGCGGCGGCCTATTTTACATTCTATTACCTTACCAGAGGCGGCTCTGGCTACACTCTAAAACGCGTAGGCACGGCCAGCAGTTTATTAAACGATATTCTGTCGCAGGGCTTGTTGCAACGCTTTGTGCCGTACACCAAAACCACTGTTTTTGTAGTAATCGCCGCGTTTCCTTATTTGGTTTTGCTGGCGGTTTGGTTTGTTAAATATTACCGCGCGGGGCAGCGCAAAATAGAGTTTGGCAAAGTATGGTTTTTGCTGATCGTGTATTTGTGCATCGCGTTTGTAGCCTCTACCGTTTGGGCAATTCTGTATTTTAAGTTAGATCCGCAGCAGCTTGCGTTTAACATTACTTTAACCATGGTTAATGTGCTGGTTTGCCTGGCTATTATTGCTGTTTTTGCGCGGCTTTCGGTGCGCGGGCACCTGGTGTTTCACGTGGCGCTGGCCCTGTTGCTGTTATATAATGTATACTTAACAAGCAAATTAGAGCGCGAACTGCATCATCAAAAACATTATTCCGAGCAGTTTTTAACAGAAATAAAATCTGTTGTAGATACCGGCAACTTAAGCATGGTGGGCGTGTGTATTCTGCCCTCTACCGAGTACTGGAACGTGTTCCGCACCAACACCTGGGTGCACACGCTGGGCCATTACCTAAACCTAATGGATAACGATCTGGCCGTTGTTGCCATAAGCGATTTTGAGATGCCCCTGAACCCAAACCCGCTGGAGCAAAAAATGGATTCTATAGGTTACGAGGCTATGGTTTTTCGCAAATTTGTAGCGCGGCAACAGGAGCAGGGCGAGTTTGTTTCTGTAGATAAAAGCCAGGTAGATTTTGTTTCAAAGCATGGCATAAACTTCCTTATCACCCAAAAAGGCTCGCCGGAAAACCCGCTCTTGCAGCCACTCATAAAACGGTCGGTTACCGACCCGCTTTCAGGCGAAACGTTTCATTTGCTTGAGTTATAACCTATCGCGCCAATTTTTTCTTTATGAAGCCTGCTTTTTTGCTGCTCGCAGCTTTTGCCATCGGCTCGTGTAACCAGCCATCTGAAAACCAAACTCTGCAGAGCCCAAAAACCGGTGCGCCGGAGAACAAGCCCGCCACGCGCAAACAATGCTACGAATGGAAAGAAAAGAACAGCCGCGCTATTGCCAGTTTTACGATACAAAACGACAGCGTAACCGGAACCTTAGAGTATTTATTTGCCGAAAAAGATAACAGCCGCGGCACTATTGCAGGCATACTTCGCGGCGATACCATTTTTGCCGATTATACGTTCAGAGCAGAAGGGCGCGAATCGGTAATGGAAGTTATTTTTCTGCAGCAGGGCGATAAGCTTATACAGGGCCACGGAAATATGAGGCTGCAAGGGGCAAAAATGGTGTATGTGCAGCCCAACCGCGTTCAGTTTATTACCGGCTTTAAAGGCAAACCCTGCAAGTAAGTTCAGGGGGCTGAAATAGCGTGCTTGTAGCGCTGCTCATGTAGCGCCGCTCTCCAGAGCGGCGTACTTAGCCTGTTAACCGCGTTCCCTTTATAATAAACGCTGCGTTACCTAATCAATAGTTACAAAGTTAAACCGAGCTGGAGCCCGGTGCTACGGGAATTTCGCTCCGAAACTTAAACTTATCTTCTTAAAACAGAACTCTTCTGAAACAGAAACGCCGCTCCGGAGAGCGGCGCTACATAATATTTTTGCCGGATTATTACTTCTGCACCACGTAAAACAGATCCAGCGAAGTATCGGGTGTTTTGGTAAGGAAGAAATCGTTTACGGTAATGTTGCTTACCAGTTTCTGGTCTTTTTTTAGCAGTTTGTTGCGGCTCAGGCGGTTGGCCATTTCGTAAGGAATTTGCAGCGCCCAGCGCGGCAGCCGGTACTGCAGCTTCAGGAAATCGTATTTGGTGATAGATTTTACTACCTGCTTGTTGTGCTCGTAGTATTCCATTACCTTTTCGTTGCCGTGCAGGCCGTAGGTTTCTACATTGCTGAAATACTTGCGGAACAGCTTTTCCAGCCCTTCGGCGGTGTATTCGCGTATGTGCCAGGGGTTGCGGGTAAGAGAGTATTTTATGTTTGGCGTTGTCAAAATGGCTTTTCCGCCCGGCTTCAGCACGCGATGTATTTCCTTCATAAAAAGCTCATCGTCCTGAATGTGCTCAATTACCTGAAAAGCCGTAACGGTATCGAACAGATCGTCGCGGAAACCAACCAGCGGCGGAATGGTTTTGGTGTGGAAGTTAAAGTTGCGGTACTTCTCGCTTAGTTGGTTTACCAGTTCTTCGTTTTTATCGATGGCGGTAATTTCGGCGCTTTTTTTAGATAGCACTTCCAGTCCGCGGCCGTTTCCGCAGCCAATCTCCAGCAGGTTGCCCTGCACGTGGTCCTGCGCCAGAATATACGCGCTCAGCAGGCGCTGGTGAATCACGTTTTCAGATTCGATATCGGTCGAGGTGATCTCGGTGGTATAAAAATCCATAGGTATGGTTGGTGCGCCGCGCTAATGTTAACCGTTTGCGCTTCGCAAAAAATATCTAAATAATTGCAGGGCTGCAGAGGGCAAATAAGAGGCCATCAGAACCCAATTTATCTGCAAATTACAAAACCCTGAGTATATCAAATGTAAAATTACTTCTTTTAGCCAGAAAAATACTATGGTTAACCAGTTGTGGCGCCGCTACCGCCATTTTTATTTCTGATTAATATTTTGTTTAAGATAATTTGCCGCGCATCAGCCCGGAAAATGGGCCCCGCAGTTTGCGCCTGATGCTTACATAAGTGGCCGTTTTCCCATTCTTAGCGCACTCCGGGCACCCAGCCAGGCAAATGGTATGTACACCAGCATGCTGATCCAGAACCAACCCGGATGCGGCAGCATCATCAGGTTTACCAACCCTGCCAGCATCAGAATTCCGCCCGCGATTACAGCGTTTCTGGTAGCCGCCTGCGGAGCGATGAGCCCGGTAACCAGCCCGGCTACAAACGAACCGGATATATAGCCGAATAAAACCATGAGCAACGAGCCGGTCGGGATTTTCTGAAACGCTATGCGGGCGGCTTCCGGGTTTGTCCAGTCGGTGCCCGCCGGGAAAGGGTACAGCCAGTGCGACAGCTTCTGAATAAGGCTGATAATGATAATGCCAACTACCAGGCCGGCTATAACAGAAAGAACGCTTCGCCACATAATTTTGGGTCTTAAATAAGGGTCAAAAGTAAGGTTTCCGGCTGTAATTTCCAGAATTTGATGGCTAACCGGCTCTGGCTTATACCAAAACCTTTATTCTAACGTACTTATTTTAGTATCTTTCGTTCTGAATCTAAAAATATGAAACTGCAGATACTTACCACCGTGCTGGCCGCTTTTTTGCCCTTCGCAGCCCTGGCGCAGCAGCATTACCTGGTTACGTTTAAAGACAAAGGCCCCGAAGCGGCGGCGTTTTTGCAGCATCCGGAACGAATTCTGAGCCAAAAAGCCCTGGAAAGAAGGCAACAGGCCGGTGTAGAAATTACTCTGGCCGATGCGCCTGTAAGCCGGCAATACCTGCAGCAACTGCAAACTTCCGGCGCTGGTATTCTTCAGAAAAGTAAATGGCTGAACACGGTTTTGGTAAGCTCCGGCAAAACCGAAGCCGAATTGCGGAAGAGCTGCCCGGCCATTTCTACTATAAAAGAATACAAGAAAGTAAGCAATAAAAACACGGTTAAAACCGGCAACAACACGCACGCGCTTACACAAGAGCAACTAAACTACGGCGCCGCCACCGACCAGATAATGCAGCTTAACCTCGATTGCCTGCACGACCGCGGCTACACCGGCGCAGGCGTTTTGGTGGCTCAGTTCGATTCGGGTTGGGATGGCGTAGACAGCCTGGCCGCGTATAACCAAATGCGCGCCGAGAACCGTTTTATTGCCACCCGAAATTTTGTAGATCCTTCTCAAACGGTTTATACTACGCACAACCACGGTACTATTACTTTTTCGGTGATGGCGGCCAACTTGCCCGGCCAGTTTGTGGGCGGAGCGCCACAGGCCTCTTACGCACTGGCCCTTACCGAAGATGTAAGCCAGGAAGTGCACCAGGAAGAGCTTAACTGGGCCGCCGCCGCCGAGTGGGCCGATTCTTTGGGAGCCGATATTATTACCTCGTCGCTGGGCTACAAAAACTTCGATCCGGGGCAGGTAGATTACACCTCCGCAGATCTTAACGGCGATTTTGCCATTATAACCCGCGCCGCCGATTATGCCGCCAGCCGCGGTATTTTGGTAGTAACATCGGCGGGCAACAGCGGCTGGCAGGGCATTAGCGCACCCTGCGATGGCGACTCTGTGTTATGCGTAGGCGCTGTAGATATTAACAACCAGATTGCCTCTTTTTCGTCTATTGGCCCCACCGGCGATGGCCGCGTAAAACCAGATGTGGTTGCACTGGGCGTAAGCACGGCAAGTATTTTGCCCGATGGCGGAATTGCCGGCGTAAACGGTACCTCGCTTTCGTGCCCCATGATGGCCGGTTTGGTAACCTGTTTAAAGCAGGCGCACCCAACTGCCAGCAATATGCAAATAATAGAAGCCGTGAAGCAAAGCGCCGACCGCCGCAACAACCCCGGAATAATGTACGGCTGGGGCTTGCCCGATGCCTGCCGCGCCGATTCGTTGCTGAGCATTATCACTGGCTCCGCCCCGGCTTTGCCATCTTCGCCCAATTTCGGACTGAAAACAAACATTGCCGACCGCTACCTTACCTTGCTGCGCCACAACCAGCAAACGGCACCAGAAAGCATCGAAATTTATGCCATCACAGGCCAACGTATGCAGCGCGTGCAAAATTGGGGAATGGATGCCGGCAAAATGGAGATCGATATACATAACCTGAGCAGCGGTTTGTATATTTTGTCGGTGCAGCCCCAAAACGGCGCTCCGCAGGTGTTTAAGTTTGTGAAGCAGTAGGGGAGAGGTAATTGGGTTGTGGAATCATCTAAAATTCACAGCGATGAGAATAAAGGCTTAACTTTTGGTATACAGTTCTATGAATTTGATTGATCGGAATATTGACAAAGTAAGAGACTTGTGTGTAAAGCATAAAGTAAATAAGCTGTTTGCTTTTGGATCTGTGATTTCTACCGATTTTAAGCCCGAAAGCGTTATAGATCTTGTGGTTGATTTTGCAGGAGTTAGTATAGCTAACTATGCAGATAATTATTTTGCGCTTAAATTTTCTTTGGAAGATTTGTTTAGTAGAAATGTTGATCTTTTAGAAGAAAAAGCAATTAAAAACCCGTATTTAAGGCAGGAAATTGAAAGCCGAAAGCTGTTAATTTATGGATAACCACATCAGAACCTGGCTGCTTGATGTAGTAATGCGATTAAGGAGATAGAAAGCTTTTTTGAAGATCGGCCGAAAAGTTTAGAAAGTTATCGCGCCGATATAAGAACAAAGCGGGCTGTAGAAAGAAATCTTGAAATTATTGGAGAGGCCGTAAATCGTATTATTAAACATTCTCCCGATTTAAAAATCACCCATGCCAGAATGATTGTAGGCACCCGAAACCGTATAATCCATGGGTATGATTCTGTTTCTGATGAATTTGTATTGTCTGTAGTTACAAACCATTTGCCTATATTAAAGAAGGAAGTTCTGGATTATCTTAATTGACCTTACCTAATCAGCTTTTCCCAAACCAAAAAGAGCTGCCTCACCGGCAGCTCTTTTTATATCTTCTAAAAATCAATCTAAACTCAAATCGGCACGTTTACATGTCGCTCGGCGTGGTAGCTGCTACGCACAAGCGGGCCCGATTCTACATATTTCAACCCGCGGGCAAGGCCTTCTTCGCGGTAATGGGCAAACAGATCCGGGTGAATATATTCGGCTACTTCCAGGTGCATTTTGGTGGGTTGCAGGTACTGGCCCAGGGTTAAAATGTCGCAACCGCTGGCGGCAAGGTCGTCCATGGCTTCGTACACTTCTTCTTTCTTTTCGCCGAGGCCAAGCATAATGCCAGTCTTGGTTCGGCGGCCAGCTTCTTTCGTGCGGCGAATCTGCTCCAGGCTGCGGTCGTATTTTGCCTGGGGCCGCACCATGCGGTAAAGACTTTTTACGGTTTCTACGTTATGCGATACCACTTCCTGGTTGCCGGCAATCATGGTAGCAAGAGCATCCCAGTTTGCTTTTACATCCGGAATTAGCGTTTCTATAGTGGTTTGAGGCGATAGTTGTTTTACCTGCAGCACTGTCTCTAGCCAGATGGCGGCGCCACGGTCTTTCAGCTCGTCGCGGTTTACCGAGGTAATAACGGCATGTTTCACGCCCATAAGTTGTATGGCTTCGGCTACGCGGCGGGGCTCGTCGGTGTCGTATTCGTTTGGCCGGCCGGTGGCTACCGCGCAAAAAGAGCACGATCGGGTGCAAACATTGCCCAAAATCATAAAAGTGGCCGTACCGGCGCCCCAGCACTCGCCCATGTTGGGGCAGTTGCCGCTTTCGCAAATGGTGTGCAGCTTTTTTTCGTCTACCACATTGCGT
>JAFADQ010000282.1 GCA_023424725.1 Bacteroidota bacterium | reverse complement strand
AAATAAAGTCGCATTACTCACTACCCACTACTCACTACTCCAGCATGGCTCACCCAAAAATTGGCGTTCTTCTTGTAAATACCGGCACCCCCGATAGCCCCGAAACCCCGGACGTACGCAAATACCTGCGCGAATTTCTGATGGATAAGCGGGTAATCGATATTCCGTATCCGCAGCGGTTTGCTCTTATTAACGGCATAATTGCCCCTTTCAGGGCGCCAAAATCGGCTAAAATTTATAAAGAGCTCTGGACGGATAATGGCTCGCCGCTGATCATTCATGCCGAAGCAGTTACCAAACTTTTGCAGGAAAGCCTCGGGCCGGATTATTACGTTACATACGCCATGCGCTACCAAAGCCCGGGAATGGAGGAGGTAATGGCAGAGCTGAAAGAGAAACTACTGGAAAAAATAGTGGTGATTCCGCTGTTTCCGCAATATGCTTCTGCATCTACGGGCTCGGTGCACGATAAGGTAATGGAGCTTGTAAAAGATTGGCAGGTAATACCGGATATGCAGTTTGTGAGCACGTTCTGCAATCACCCAACATTTATAAAAGCCTGGGCCGAAGTGGCGAAACCTTACCTGGAAAGCCAGAAATGGGACCACTTTGTATTTAGCTACCACGGCCTGCCCGAGCGGCAAATTTTAAAAGCCAGCGCTAAAGATTATTGCCAGCTAAGCAATAAATGCTGTAGCTCTTACCACCGCCTTAACCGGTTTTGCTACCGGGCGCAATGCTTCGAGACATCGCGGCAAATGGCGGCGGCAATGGGCATTTCTGAGAAAGATTATACCGTTTCGTTCCAGTCGCGGTTGGGCAAAGATCCCTGGATTAAGCCTTACACCGACGAGATCTTGACCGAGCTGCCTGGCAAAGGAATAAAGAAAGTGCTTGCCTTTAGCCCTGCTTTCGTGGCCGATTGCCTGGAAACAACCATAGAAGTTGGCCACGAATTTAAACAGGCATTCTTAGAGGCAGGCGGCGAGCAATGGCAACTTGTAGAAAGCCTTAACGCGCATCCTTTGTGGGTAGAAACCCTGAAAGACCTGGTAAACGGGAATTAGTAGTAAGTAGAAGGTATAAAGACAATGCAAAAGTCCTCAATCTTTATACCTTCTACCTTATACCAGTTAATTAGAGCTTTCTACATAAATCTTATAACTCCAGTCGGCTTGCTTTTTCCAGAGCATTACAAAATCGGAGGCGTCGGATAGGGGCCGGCCGTTTTCGGTGCGGGTAAAAGTGGCTTTGCCTACATGGTAAATCATATCGCCGGTGCCGCCCACTTCTATAATTTCTATTTTAAGATTTGCGGCGGCGCCCTGGCTGGCCAGGTAATCGTAAATAGCTTTGCGGCCTTGCAGTTTCTCGCCCGAAGAGAGGATTAATGTTGCCTCGTCGTCGTACATGGCGGCTACTTTGGCCATGTTGCCGGTTTTGTAGGCTGCCTCCAGGTCGGAGCAAACCTGCTCTACTTTTTTCTTAAGCGCCGGGCTGTTGAGCATACCTGCAAAGGCCAAATTTGGTGCCATCAGGCCCGAAATCGCAATAAGAAAGCAGGCGAAAAGTGCGGAGATTGAATAAGATGTTTTCATAGTGTTGTGGGTTAATAGTGTCGGATAAAAGCAGCATTTTACTGCTGTTGTACCCAATAGATGCACAAACCACACAATAAGTTGCCTGAGGCACAGATAATTTTATGACAAAGCCATAAATTCTACCATTAAACAATGGGCCGGAGTTAAATTATTTCATCGGGAGCAGCAGCGCCAGGCTCCGACGATGTAGGCTTAGGACCAAAAATCCCGCTCGCATCGAAGGGTTGGCCGGCATAAAAATCAAGGCCGGCCGGAAGCAGGTCAGATACGAACGCTTTTCGCACAGCCAGTTCGTAATTGCGGGTTATGGGGCCGCCATCGTATGCAGGGCAGGTTTCTAACACGTGCAAAGGCAGCTTTTTTAGCAATACCAGATCAAAATTATCCGACAATTCGGCAAAGCCGATGGGCACCAAAATGCGCTTCGGATCTTCTTCCTCGTCTGTTAAAAGCTCAATTTCGAGGTAACGCACTGCCATTTGGGCCGGATCTGCAATTAGCTCTGTTACCTCGCCAACCCTAACATCTTCCGAATCTACCACATCCCATCCCCTCACATCAGGGTCGCCATCTGCTACTTCAAACTTGCTTAGTTCCGATAATCGTACCAGAGAATTATTTTTTGGCGGCTGTTGGTTGGTGTGGTTTTCGGTCATATCAATCTGATGTCAGGAATCGTGCACAGGTAACGCAGCTTTTCCGGAGGTTTGGCCGGTACTTACAGGTTCTAATTCACCCGGATCTTTAACTTCACCAAATATGCGCAACAGCAACCAAAAGAGCAAAGCCACGGCCAACGCAGCTACAAGCCAGGGCCACAGTCGTTTACGTTTTCGCTGAATATTTATTTGCGCCATAAAACTTGGTCTGCAATAATTGCAGAGTTTCTATATTAACGGGTTGCGGTAAGTAAAGTTGTTGTTACCATAAGCATTCAAAACACAATTGCTACCGATAAGATAATGCAATTTTAGGCTGCAACGGGCAAAAAAATGCCTGCCGCAGCAAACCACGGCAGGCATAATGTAAGCAGCGCGCATTACTGGCGCAATACTTTAAAATCGTATAAATTATTGCTTCTGATGAAATTTAAGATCTTAAACAACGACTGCGAGTTAAAAATTACCAGCATGGGCAGCTCTACCGATTGGTGCAGGTTTTTAAACTGCGTTTTTATGGTGATCATGAAAGGCTGCGCGGTAGAAATATCTTCCAGAATCTCGCTGATAGTGCGCTCTTCGGAATCGAAAAGAGTCTCAGATTCTTCAGTTAAAACTTCGAGGCTCAGAAGTTTAGAGAGTTGGATAACCAGGGCGTCTGTAATAAGGTTGCTGATATCGCTGATCATGGCTTCGCGGCATTTATCATAGTCATGAGAGCCCGGCTGTTTGTCCCGCAAACACACCGTCGAAATCCGCTCTAATGTTTCCTGGCTAAATAACAGGTATGTTTTACCTTTCAAGTCGCCGGTTATCTGAGAGCGGGTAGCCAAATAAAGATTACCATAATCATTAATAACTTCGCGCAGCACATTGGGCTCTATAATTTTTACATCTGGTACATCTAATAAAACATGGTCTTGGGCGTAGCCTGCAAAAGAATCTGCCGCGCGGGCCAGCCCAATATTCACGATCTCCCGCAAAACATCTTTTTCCAGTTCGTTAATTACGATGTACATAAATAAAATTCAGTTATTCTAAATCAAAAATACCACTTTTATATAACATAAGTGTTTAACTTAAATTACAAACAGCATTAAAGTTGCACAATCTGGCGCCTGTATTGCTAATATATTAAAGCATACGAGCTTATACGTATATATATATAATTAAGATATTTAACTTTTCAGAGAATTGTAATTTTCTTTCTGAAAGCGCCTCTTTCCGCTATACCGGTAAGTATGTACACACCGCCCTGTGCATTTCCGGCCGGTAAAATAATAGTGGCGCCCGGGGCTTGTTGTTTAAACGAAACAAGCTTACCGGTTACATCATAAAGCCTGGCCTCAAAAATATTATTGCCGGGCAGCGATACCGTTATGATATTTCCCTGCGATTTCACAATAATTTTATCGGCCACAGACAAGCCGCCAGGGGCATTTCATTAAACAATCTGCCGCAGGCTCCTATTTCTCCTCTCTCGTTTGGATGCAGACGCACGCAAGCGAAGGGACTGTGGGTGAGGTTTTTAAGCAGCAACGATTGCATAGTTTGTGACGTTGTGAAGTATAACTGCAATATCTTATTATTACACTACAAATTCATTTATCAACAAAGGCAAAATTGTAAAACTTAAGCCGGATTATTATAAAACTTGTAATTTTAAGAATGATCGTTCGCGAAACGCCAGAGAGCTTTATTCTGATAAAGCAGCACGACCACGCCGCTGCTTCGGGTGTTTGCGCCCGCCATTGGAAAGACGATTTCTTTCCCGGCCCGGAACTCCGGAAAAGTGTAGAATTTGCAGCGCAACAACACGACCGCGGCTGGATAAACCTTGACGAGGTGCCTTTCTGGAACGATAAAACCAGCGCGCCTTACTCGTTCATAGATATTCCCGACGCCGCCAAAATTACGCATTACAAAGCCGGAATAGACGAAATAACAGAACAAGACAGCTACGCCGGACTTTTATGCAGCCTGCATTTTACCGCCTTTCCGGATTTATTAAAGATAGATGCCGGCAAGAAGTTTTTCGCTCACGAAGAGCAGCGCCGCGAAAACCTGATGGAGCAATTACACATAACCACCGCCGCCCAAAAGCAATTGCTACAGCAACATTACCAGCTACTTAAGTTCTGCGACGGCCTCTCTATTTACGCCTGCCTTAACGAGCCCGGCGCTACAAAAGAACAAGAACACGAGTGGTTTCTGGGCGGCATTCCCGATTCGGAGAAACTGTTCGGCTTTGGCGGGCATAAAATTGAGGCTTCCTGGGTTGGCGCTAACCAAATAAGCGTATCGCCTTCGCCTTTCGCGCAGGAGTTTGATATAACCATAAAGTTAAAAGAGCTACCCAAGCCGGTTATAAAACAAGCCGGCCTGGCCGCTGCCTACAGCACCACCGCAG
>JAFADQ010000260.1 GCA_023424725.1 Bacteroidota bacterium | reverse complement strand
GGCTGGCGCAGGCCAACAGAAACGCTCAAAAAAACACGCAGGTTAAAAAAGAAACGCCGCTGCAAAAACTAAAAAACGGCGCGTTGCTGGTACGGTTAAGTAACAAAGAAAACCAGACAGAAGCGCTGCAAAAAATGGGCAAAACAGAGGCTGCCGCCAAAATAAGATCGGCGCAGGAAAAGAAAAACCAAAACCTTGTGCTTGCCTTCCGGAAAAAATACCGCTTTAGCCCCGTTTACTTTTTTTATTCAAACCAAAGCCCGCATATTTTAGATGGCAACTTAAGCCGCGTAGTTTTTCTGAACGATAATCTGCAACCCGATTCTACAATTAATTTTTCCGGCAACAATTACCTCACAGCCGAAATTTCTATTGTAGAACAGGAAGAAGCGAAACTGAGCAAGGCAGAAAAAAGGCGGGGCGTAAAATACCACGACGGCAGCGTTAGCACTTTCGAAGTGTTAATTCTGAAAGACGAAAAGTTTGAGCAAATGAAAGATCCGTACCTGATCTATGTAAGAACCTGGGATTCTTTATTTCTGCGCCGCAAAACCGATGCTATTGTAGGCATTTTCGCAAACAAAATAGTAAAGCAACACGACCCGAAAACGTATTTCAGAAACCTGAGCGATATAAATTAACCCATCGGGCAGGCTGCAAAGGCCAAAAAACCTGTCGGTACAAGGCAATTTTAATAGCCGTGCAATCTGTACCTTTGCGTATGCTTTCGCGTTTTCTGTTCTTCCCGCTTCTTGCCTTGCTGTTTATGGCAGGCTGCCAATCTCCCCAAACCGCCGATCTTATCGTGTACAATGCGCAAGTGTACACCGTCGATTCGGCTTATACCACCGCTACCGCTTTTGCCGTAAAAGATGGCCGCTTTATTGCCGTTGGCTCCGACAAAGAAATTCTGGCCGCTTACAATTCAGGGCAAAAAACAGATGCCAGCCGCAAGCCTGTATATCCGGGTTTTATAGATGCGCATTGCCATTTTTACGGGTACGGACTTAGCCTTCAGGCGGTAAATCTGGTGGGTGCGAAATCCTTTTCAGAGGTAATACAACGGGCCAAAGATCATCAGCAAAAATACCCCAACCAAAGCTGGATAACCGGGCGCGGCTGGGACCAGAACACCTGGCAAAATAAGCAATTCCCTACGCTCGATTCTCTCGATGCCGCCTTCCCGGATGTGCCGGTTTTGCTGCGCCGCATAGATGGCCACGCCGCCATTGCCAACACCAAAGCCCTGCAGCTGGCCGGCATCAACCAAAACACCAAAGCCGAAGGCGGGTTAATAGATGTAAAAAAAGGCCGCTTAACCGGTTTGCTCATAGATAATGCCGTAGACCTGGTGCTGGCAAAAATACCTGCGCCAGCGCGCAACCAGCAAATTCAAGCACTGCTCGAAGCCGAAAAAAATTGCTTCGCCGTTGGGCTAACCACCCTTGCAGATGCCGGCCTGGATAGTGATGTGGTAGAGCTGATAGATTCCTTGCAACAAGCCGGGAAATTACAAATGCGGGTATATGCCATGCTAAACCCCTCAGAAAAAAACCTGAACAAATACCTGCCCAAAGGCCCGCTGCAAACCGATAAGCTTACCGTGCGCTCTGTAAAAGTTTACGCCGATGGCGCCCTTGGCTCAAGAGGCGCCTGTTTGCTGCACGATTACGCCGATTTGCCCGGCCACAAAGGCTTTTTATTAACCTCAGAAAAAGATTTGCAAACCCTGGCGCAAAGAATTGCCGGCAGCGGTTTTCAGATGAACACGCACTGCATTGGCGACTCGGCTAACCGGCTTTTACTCAACTTGTATGCCTCTGTATTGCAACCCGGCAATAACCGCCGCTGGCGCATAGAGCACGCTCAGGTAGTGCACCCCGCCGATGTACCGAAATTTGGCCGCTACAGCATTATCCCCTCGGTGCAACCCACGCACGCCACCTCCGATATGTACTGGCTGCACAACCGCCTGGGAGAAGCCAGGGCAGAAAACGCGTATGCCTACAAAACCCTCTGGAACCAGAACGGCATGGCGGCTTTCGGGTCCGATTTTCCGGTAGAAGATATAAATCCGCTGTATGGTTTTCATGCGGCAGTTGCCCGCCAGGACAGCAAAAATTACCCGCCGCAGGGTTACCAAACCAGCAATGCCGTTAGCCGCGAGCAGGCGCTGCGCGCCACCACCATTTATGCCGCTTTTGCAAACTTCGAGGACGACAGAAAAGGCAGTATTGAAGTGGGTAAGCTGGCCGATTTCGTGGTGTTAGACAAAGACCTGCTGAAGGCAAAAAACGAGGAGCTACGCGGCATTAAGGTGCTGCAAACATGGCTTGGCGGGCAGCGGGTTTTCTAAACAAAACAAACCCGGAGTAGCATATTAGTTTTGTTAAATCCCCAACCCTTTTAAAATACCCTGAGTTCGATTAATAATTGTCTGTAAAACTTGTAAAATGAGGCTTAATAATGAGAAACCGCCATTACTGGTGTTTTCACCATCGCCCTCAGGCTAAGCGTAACCCCGGCCTCCTGGCCGGTATAGCCCTTTTGCCCCGGGCAAAAGCGGTTAATTCTACCTGTACTACCCTCGCCAAGTCTTTTAAATACCTGGTTTTTTATACGCGAACTCAGGTATTAGTGCAAAAAAAGACCGGCTACACATTTCTGCGGCCGGTTGTTTAATTAAAATCTGTTTTATTTATCTGTCTTTCACCAGGCGCTGGGTAAATACCGTATTGCCTTTAAATTGCAGGTTTACCAGGTACATGCCTTTAGGCAAATCGGCAATGTTTATTACCACGCGGTTATTAGAGCCAAACTGTGGCTTCACAAAGCGCACCTGCTGGCCAATCATGTTTGTAACCCGTACACCATCTATCTGCTGAAAATTATGCGTAACAGTAATTTGCTGATTGGCCGGGTTAGGGAAAACAGCGACCTCTGCCTTTTTTATCGCTTCCGGAGCAGCCGTTGGGCTATTTACAGTAATGGTACCTACCATGCCCATGCCCTGATGCGGAATGCAATGGTATGGATACGTACCCACCGCCTGAAGGATGAGCAAGTGCGTTGGGTTGTTGTCATCCATATTAAATGGCTGAAAACCGCCGTTATCTGATTGTGTAGGATGGCTGCTGCTTCCGGCAACCCACTGAAAACGAACGGTATCGCCAAGGTTAATGGTAAGCTGAGCAGGAGAATAGCTGTTGTCTTGCACGGTAACATTATGCACGGTAGCAGAGGCCGAAAGGGCCAGCAAGCTAAGGCAAAAAGCGGTAAATAATTTTTTCATAGTGGTAGGTGCAATGGTGTGTAGCGTGTGCTGTTTTAAAATATTGAAGCTGTTTTGCAGCCTCTAATGATAAGATGCAAAAAGAACGCCAAGTGTTGCCTGATGTAAAAAATATTTTTCTAAAAAAGGCACTTTCGCTTTGTTGCGCCACAAATTTAACGGCTTTAATACCATAAAAACGCGCCAAGTATAAAAATATTATGCTAAACTTGGCTCTTGTTCCGGCAAAGGCTCTGTAACACTTCTTTTCTTTACTCTTAGCAATAATACAAGGCCTAAAACAAAGAAACACACCAGAAACAAAACCGAGTTGCGCATACTTCCGGTAAGCTGTTCTACCAAACCATAAGCCGCCGTACCCAGCACGATAGAAATCTTTTCGGTAACGTCGTAAAAGCTGAAATAAGATGCGTGATCGGTGGTTTCGGGCAGCAACTTGCTGTAAGTGGCCCTGGAGAGTGCCTGTATCCCTCCCATTACCAGCCCAACCACGGCTGCGAGGGCATAAAAATCGAACTCGCCGCGAACAAAATAAGCACCGGCGCATACAAAAATCCAGATTACCACCGCAACGCTCAGCGCCTTAATGTTACCTAATTTAGACGACAGCCAGGCAAAAAAGTACGAACCGCCAATGGCTATAAGCTGCAAAATTAAAATAGTGGTAATAAGGCTTGATGCAGGCAGGCGTAACTCTTTATCGCCAAACAAGGTGGCCACATACATTACCGTTTGCACGCCCATATTGTAGAAGAAAAACGCGCCCAGAAATTTCTTCAGGTTTGGCAAATGCTGCACTTCTCTTAAAACTTTTCGCAGCTCTTTAACGCCGTTAAAAATGTAACTGCCTTCGGGCTTTTTATGGTAAGGGTTTTGAGGCAATTTCCGGAAGGCGATTTGCGCGAAGCCAGCCCACCAGATACCGGTAAGTAAAAACGAAAGACGCGCGGGCAAACTGGCCGAGGTTATACCGAAAAGCTCTGGCTTAAGCACCATAACCAGCGATAAAACCAATAAAATTACAGAGCCGATATAACCAAAAGAAAAGCCTTTGGCCGATAGTTTATCGAACTGGTCTTCGGTAGCTATTTCGGGCAGATAAGCGTTGTAAAACACAATGCTGCCGCTAAAGCCAATGGTGGCCAGCATAAACAAGATCACCGAAAAAGAATACGTTTCTGCTGTAAAGAAAAACAAGCCCGCGCAGGAGGCAGAACCCAGGTAACAGAATATTTGCAGGAACAGCTTTTTCCGGCCGCTATAATCCGATATAGCCGTTAAAAAAGGGCTTAACAAGGCAATAAACAAAAACGCTCCCGATAAGGCGTAGCTATAAATTACAGAAGCAGGCGCCCCGAAGCCGAAAAAATTTACCAGATCTGTGCCGTCTTCTTTGCGGGTAACGGCGCCGTAGTAAATCGGGAAAATGGTAGAGGTAATAACCAGCGAATAAACCGAGTTTGCCCAATCGTACATGCACCAGGCGGTGGTTACCTTTTTGTCGTTCTTCTGCATAGGCGAATTTAGTGAAAAGAGAAATGCGAAGAATAGCGGCAAAACCCGATCGCAAAATAATCGTTTATTTTTAGCTACCTGCAAAGGCCAAAAATAAGGTCGCGGACCAATAAAAAATACAATGCCGATAAATAACTTCTACAAACCAGGATCACCTGCTGCCAATTATTTTTCGCTTCTCATCAGGAGACCAATTTTACTTTGCGGCGCCCTGTTTTTTGCCTCCTGCAGCCCCAATAATGCGCCCCTGCAAACAGTAGCCGCAGTAGACCTGAACAAATACACCGGTACCTGGTACGAAATTGCCGCCATGCCGCAACGGTTCGAGAAGGGCTGCCATTGTGTAAAAGCCGAGTATAGCCTGCATCCTGACGGATATGTAGCGGTAAAAAACAGTTGCCGAAAGGGCAGCCCGACCGGCGAAAATGAAGTGGCAAACGGAAAAGCGTTTCCGGTAGATGGCAGCAACAACAGCAAACTAAAAGTGCAGTTTTTCTGGCCTTTTAAAGGCGATTACTGGATTCTGGAGCTCGACAAAAACTACCGGTATGTAATGGTAGGCTCGCCCGACCGCGAAAGCCTTTGGTTTTTATCGCGCAAACCCGAAATGGAAAAAGCAACTTACGACCGGTTAATGGCCCTGGCAAAAGAAAAAGGTTTCCCGGTAGAAGAGGTTAGAAAGATGGACCAGAGCTGCGGCTTACGGTAATACCATTAAAGTTTACAGAAAAATCGCCTTCTGGTATCTTTATTTTAAAGAGGCTAATTTTACTGCCTTATTAAAAGCTAAACAGCTTCTTAATTTAGAAATCAGAACACTAAACTAAATACCGTATTTCCCGGCCCGGATTGTACGCGCAGCGAGCCTTTGTGCAGCCGCATTATTTGCCTCGACAGCGATAACCCTATACCAGAGCCTTGTTTTTTGGTGGTGTAAAAAGGCACAAAAATTTTATCCATAATTTCTTTCTTAATGCCCGGGCCGTTGTCGCGCACATCTATGCGCAGGCGGTGGTGCTCTTGCTCGTCTGTATAAGCGGCAAGGGTTATCTGCGGGTTTTGGCAGCCTATGCAGGCCTCCATGGCATTTTTTACAAGGTTAATTAATACCTGCTCTATTAAGTCGGGGTCGGCTTTCAGTAGCAGGTTGTGGTTAGGCAAATCTATAGTAAACGTAACCA
>JAFADQ010000179.1 GCA_023424725.1 Bacteroidota bacterium | reverse complement strand
GTATTGCAAAGCACGATTACGGCGCTTTTTCTACTCCCATAGACAGCATGAGCCATCTTGGTTTTTCCGTTATCAGGCTTGGGGTTGATGATATTGCCAACACTCTTTATTTAATAGACCAGGACGGACGAATAGACTACAGCCGCATCAGTTACTTCTCCGTTGCCGATTATGCCGGGTTAATTTCTTATGCGCGCCGCAGCCGCTTAATAGAAGGATTACAGGTTGGCGCCAACGCAAAAATTATTCACCGCACGGTTGGCGCATTCGCTAATTCGTGGGGTTTTGGGGTTGATATCGGGGCACAGTTGCAGCGCAAGAATTTCAGCTTTGGGTTAATGGCCCGCGATATTACCACTACTTTTAATGCCTGGAGTTATAATGCCGAAGAGCTTGATTTTCAGGACAGTGTAAACGTTGTACCCGAGAATAACGTAGAGCTTACCTTGCCTAAATTAATACCCGGCATTGCCTACCGTGTAGATATAACAGACCGTTTTTCGGCCCTTGCAGCCTTAGATGTAGACCTTACTTTCGATGGCAAACGTAACACGCTCGTTTCTACCGATTTTGTTTCTGCCGACCCGCACGCCGGTTTAGAATTGAGTTATAACCGCATGATTTTTGTGCGCGGCGGCCTGAGTAACATACAAAGCTTTAAAGACCTGGAAGGCGGAGAATCGTGGAAAGTACAGCCCAATTTTGGCGTTGGTGTGGCGGTAAAAGGTTTGGTACTGGATATGGCACTTTCGCGCATGGCCGACAACACTTCGTTAAACTCGATAATAGTTTCGTTAGGATATAGCTTTAATAAGTAAAGACGTGAATTTGAAAGATTTTTTACCTGTTCGTTTACTTCTGATACCCCTTTTTTTTATGCTCGCAGCCTTTGTGCTGCCGGCACAGGCGCAAACCTATGCCAATAGCTGGATTGTGCCGGGGCAGCAGTATTATAAAATCGGGACTACAAAAGATGGTATTTACCGGCTCTCTTACGATTGGCTCACCACCAATATTCCGGCCGCGGCCGCGGTAAATCCGCAGGACTTAAAACTGTACCGCCGCGGGCAGCAGCAGGCAATTTATATAGAAGGCGAAGCAGACGGCCAGCTAAACCCCGGCGATTTTTTAGAGTTTTACGGGCAGCGAAACGATGGCAAGCTGGATGTTGAGATCTATAAAAACCCGCAGCACCACAAAAACCCATATTACAGCATGTTTACCGATACGGCCGCGTACTTTCTTACGTGGTCGTCGGCGCCGGGCTCCCGCATGGCAGTAAGCAATCCCAGCCCTGCCGGACTTACTCCCGAAACCTATCACTTAGCCAAATCATCTCCTTTTAACCTTAAAGATCTGGGTGCGCCGGCGGCACTTGCTCCTTATGGCTGGCCAACACAATATTCGCGGGGCAAATTATACAGCACAGCTTCTGATGCCGATAATGGCCATTCGTGGGGAGATGAATCTGAAATGTGGGGTTTTCCTATTTTTCCGAACTCAAATGCCCGCAATTACCGTGTAGATTCTTTATTTAATATGCCCACCGGCGCCGATACCATTGGCCTGCCAAAACCTACGGTAAGAGTGGTGGTTGTGGGGGCCAATAAGAATACACATATTTTAGATATTCTGGTTGGGCGCAACACCACCGTTTCGCAAATGCGCCGCGTAGCCGCAGATATCACTTTCGGAGAATTTGATGCGGTGGAGCAAACCTATACTCTAAATTTTCGCGATTTTGCTTTAGCAGCAGGCGCAGCTCCATCTTCTTTAGTAATAAGGCTGGTGCCGAAAAATGGAGCCGTAAGGCCCGACAGGCTTCGGTTTATTCTGGCAGAAGTAATATATCCGCAAAAGTTTGATCTGGCAGGCAAGGCACGGGTTATTTATCCGGACCCGAATAAACCAGTTTCTCATTTTCTGGTACAAAATCCGCCTGCCGATGCTATAGCTTACGATATTTCAGATCTTCAGAACATAACCCGCATTACCGGCACACCCGATGGCGCACAAGAGAGCTTTGTATTTACGAATAACAATGCTGCAGAGCCCAAATTATATGTTGGCAGCGGCCAAAATCATTTACTTCCGCAATTTGTACGCCCGGCTGCTTTTGCCAATATTTCTGCCTCCGACCGCGATTATCTAATCATCAGCCACAAAACGCTTATGCAGCCGGCCGGCAACAGCAGCAACCCGGTACAAGATTATGCAGATTACAGGGCGGGTTTAAATGGGGGAAGCTACAAAACAGTTATAGCCGAAATAGAGCAGATTTATAACCAGTTTCATTATGGTGAAAAATCGTCGATGGCGATAAGGAATTACATCGATTACATGCGCGAAAATTCCGATCTGAAATTTGTTTTCTTACTGGGCAAAGGCCTGCAAATGGGCTTTTCTAATAACCCGAATTGTACTAATTGTGTGCCTTACAGGGTAAACCCAACCGATTTTTATGAAAAAGATCTGGTGCCTACTTTCGGGTTTCCGGGTTCTGACCTGGTGTACGTAATGGATTTTAAAAATAACGATTACCACATAAAAACACCCATTGGCCGTATTGCGGCACAAACTTCTCAGGACGCGCTAAATTATCTTGATAAAGTAAAAGGGTACGAATCTCAACCGCAAAATGCTTTCTGGCGCAAAAATATACTGCACCTGGGCGGTGGGTATTCTCCTGTAGACATGGCACTGTTTAAAGCGTACCTTAAAAGTTATCAGGCCTTAGCCGAAGGTACTTTTCTGGGAGCTAATGTTATAGAAAGGTACAAGGTAGATGCTATTAATCCGGTAGAAGTTGTAGATGTGGATGAAGAAGTAAACGCCGGGTTATCGCTGATTACCTTTTTCGGACATTCCAGCCCTACCGTTTCTGATTTGGATATTGGTTTCGTTTCTGATCCGAACAAAGAGTATAATAATTTTAACAAGTATCCGGCCATTTTAATGAACGGCTGCGCCACGGGTAACTCTTACAATGGCAATAATGGGCCCGAGTCTGACTCTTTTGGCGAAGACTGGACGTTAACCAAAGACAAGGGAGCCGTTATTTTTATGGCGCATGGCTATCAGGGGTTTCCTCAGCATTTCGATAGGTTAATGACCTCTTTTTACCAGGCGGCCTTTAAAGATTCTACTTATGGCGCGCCAATAGGGATAATTCAAAAGCAAACATGGGCCAGAGAATTAGTGTCGGGCATACCAAATGTGGGTAACCTGCAAAGTTATATTGCCCTGCTTACCCAATATGCGTTGCAAGGCGATCCGGCGGTAGCCCTTTATGGCCCCCGTTTGCCAGATTATGACATTACCTTCGAGCCGTTACAGTTTGCAAATGCCAGTGGCGGCCCTATAACCGCAGAAGCCGATTCTTTCCGGATCACAATTCCTATCCGTAACCAGGGCAAGGCCTTGCCCTTGTCTGAAACCATAAGCATTGCTATAAAACGCACCTTTGCCGACAACAGCTCAGATATTGATACCCTGCTTATCCCAAATGTGCATTATAAAAGAACCGTGTCTTACACCTTTGCCTCTGGCGGTAGTGCAGGTGGCGGGTATAATTCGTTCGAGGTTTTTATAGATAATATTAACGCCTACGAAGAAATAAGCGAGAACAATAATAAAGCTACTATAGACTATTTTATTCCGCTTACTGGTGTAGCGGCTTTATTTCCTTACGAATTTAGCATTGTGCCCACGCAGCAGGTAACGCTAAAGGGGCAGGCATATAATATGTCGGCCACAAATCAGCGCTACATTTTTGAAATAGATACATCCGGAACTTTTACCACCGGCTGGAAGCAAACCTCACCTGTAATAACGGCTAATATGCTGCCAACCTGGACGGTAAATTTGCTTCCTAACCCAAACGGCGATAGTATAGAGTATTTCTGGCGTGTGCGGTACAACGATATTGCTCCGGGAGAAGATCCACTCTGGTCGGTAAGTTCTTTTACACACATTCCCAACAGCCCTTCTGGCTGGGCGCAAGGGCATCCGCAACAATTCAAGAGAGATGGTTTTGAGAAGATTTCGCAAAATGAGAATACCAGGGAGTGGACATTCGCTCAGAAAAAAGTAAAGCTGGACCTGAAAACTGTTGGCGGAGGTATACCTTTCTATTACCCACCTTATGGT
>JAFADQ010000163.1 GCA_023424725.1 Bacteroidota bacterium | reverse complement strand
CACCTACGAAGGTATCCGCACAAAACCTTTTTACACTGCAGAAGATGCCGGTGCTTTGCCATTTGCAGAGGCTGCGCCGGGCATTTTTCCTTATGCGAGAGGCAAACACACCGCCCGCAACCAATGGTTTAACGCACCGCTTATAGATACTGCACAGGGCTCTGATTCTGCCCTGGCGAAGGCAAAAATGGCCCTTGCAGGTGGCGCCGACGCGCTGGAGTTTAAGGTTGATGTTGCTAAAAATATTTCTGCAGAAGAATTGATTAAAGCGATAGATTTAACCAAAACCCCGGTACAATTTTACTTAACCTCTGCTTCGCTGGCCTTTGCCCAAAACCTTTTGCAGGCCTTAGAAGAAAAAGAAATACCGCAGGAAGAGCTGCAATGCCAGTTTTTCTACGATCCGCTAACCGAAAACCTTGCTTCCGGTAATCAGACAACAGAATTGGAGCAACTGTTACTGCAAGGCCAAAATAATTCTGATTTACTAGCCATAAACGTAAACGGCGCCGCTTTTTATAACAAGGGCGCTAATTTGGTGCAGGAGCTGGCCTTTACGCTTAGCGCCGCCACCGAGTACGCGCACCGCCTAACAGAAGCCGGAAACGGGCCGGAAGAAGTATTGCAGGGCGCCAGTTTCAGGATGGCTGTGGGCACCAATTATTTTATGGAGATTGCAAAGCTGCGCGCGCTGCGGTTGTTATGGTCGGCAGTAGTAAAATCGTATAATATAGCTCCGGAGGCGGCTGCAACGTTAACTATACAATCTGTTTCGGCGAGCTGGCACCAGACTTTATTAGATCCGCACACTAATATTCTGCGGGCAACCACAGAGGCAATGGCGGCTATAATTGGCGGCTGCGATTATCTCACCATTTTGCCTTACGATTCCGAAACCAGCACATCTTCTGATTTTCCGAACCGCATTGCCCGCAACATTTCTACCATACTAAAAGAAGAATCTTATTTTGGGAATGCGATAGATGCCGCCGCCGGATCTTATTATATAGAAAAACTTACCGCAGAACTGGCCGAAAAAGCCTGGGCGTTATTTACAGAATTAGAAACGCAGGGGGGCTACCTGCAGGCACTAAAAACCGGGCTGATAGAAACTAAAATCGCAGAAAGCCGCGATGCCAAAAAAGCCGGTTTAGCCAAACGAAAAGAACAATTAACAGGCACCAACCAGTTTGCCGCGCCTGCCACACATATTACCGGAAAAGAGCTTGAAAACGTAGAAGCAACCGCCGGTAACCGCGCCAGTTCAGCCTTCGATTTGCTAAGGCTGCGGATGGCAAAATATGTGCAACAACAAGGCAAAACACCAAAAGCGAACCTGGTTTTATTCGGCGCCTCGTCTATGCGCAAAGCCCGCGCCGATTTCGCGCAAGACTTTTTTGCGCTGGCCGGTTTCGAGGCTATCAGAACAGATGTAAAAGAAAACATAGAGCAACTGGAGGAAATAGAAGCCTGTGCTTTATTAGTGCTCTGCGCCGCCGACGAAGATTACCATCAATATCTGGATACCATTGCCGCTAACCTGAAAGCCATTGGCAAATGCAACCTGATAATGGTAGCCGGCAACCCTGCCAATTTGCCGGCCGGCACAAATTTGTCTGGCGTAGACGGCTTTGTATACATGGGCGCCGATGCCATTGAGGTGCTTACAACGGTGCAGATGCGGTTGGGAATAGTTTAGGTTTGAACTATGATAGAAATGGTAAAATGAAAATACTATGATGAAAAGCTTAAAAATCATAGTTCAACATAAAATTCATTCACATCAACGTTCAGACAAAATTTGTTTTTAGCAGCGCTCTGTTCTTAGCTTCCAAGCTAAGAACGTCCCACTTCAGGTTTCCAAACCTGATTTTTGAACTATGATGCAACTGATGAAATGAAAGACTTTGATGAAAAGGATAAAAATCAAAGTCCATCATTAAAATCATTTGAATCCTGGTTCTGACCAACCATTAAAACCAAAGTTTATGAAACCAGATTTCAGCAAACTCAATTATAAAGACCTGGTAAAGGCAGAAAACGGGGCACAACAGCCCAACCAAGCCACCACCTGGAAAACCGCCGAGCAGATAAAGCTCAAAAGTTTTTACACCAAACAAGATGTAGAGCATTTTGAGCACCTTGGTTTTGCCGCCGGATTGCCGCCCTATTTACGTGGCCCCTACGGCTCTATGTATGTGCGCAACCCCTGGACGATACGTCAATATGCCGGTTTCAGCACCGCCGAAGAAAGCAATGCCTTCTACCGCCGCAACCTCGCCGCCGGTCAAAAAGGCCTGTCCGTCGCGTTTGATCTTGCCACGCACCGCGGTTACGACTCCGACCACCCGCGCGTAGTGGGCGATGTGGGCAAAGCCGGTGTGGCCATCGATTCTATTCTGGACATGAAGATCTTGTTCGATCAGATTCCGCTGGATAAAATGTCGGTTTCTATGACAATGAACGGTGCTGTATTGCCCATTTTGGCGTTTTATATCGTGGCCGCCGAAGAACAGGGCGTAAAACCGGAACAGCTTACCGGAACCATTCAGAACGATATTCTGAAGGAGTTTATGGTGCGCAATACCTACATCTACCCGCCCGAGCCGAGCATGCGCATTATCGCCGATATTTTCGCGTACACGGCCCAGAATATGCCCAAATTCAACTCCATCTCCATCTCGGGCTACCACATGCAGGAAGCCGGAGCTACCGCAGATCTGGAGCTGGCGTACACACTGGCCGATGGGTTAGAATACATCCGCACCGGACTAAAAGCCGGAATGAAGATAGACGATTTCGCGCCGCGATTGTCGTTTTTCTGGGCCATCGGCATGAACCATTTTATGGAGATTGCCAAGATGCGCGCCGCCCGGATGCTGTGGGCGAAGCTGGTAAAGCAATTCGATCCGCAGAACCCGAAAAGCATGGCCCTGCGCACGCACTGCCAAACATCGGGCTGGAGCCTTACCGAGCAAGACCCGTTCAACAATGTGGCCCGTACCTGTATAGAAGCGATGGCCGCGGCTTTAGGTGGAACACAAAGCCTGCACACAAATGCTTTGGATGAAGCAATTGCCTTACCGACCGATTTCTCGGCCCGTATTGCCCGCAACACCCAGCTTTATATCCAGAACGAAACCCGCATTACCGATACTGTAGACCCCTGGGGTGGCTCTTATTATGTAGAAACCCTTACGCACGAACTTGCGCACAAAGCCTGGGCATTAATACAGGAAGTAGAAGAGCTGGGCGGAATGGCGAAAGCGATAGAAACAGGCCTGCCGAAAATGAGGATTGAAGAAGCCGCTGCCCGCAAACAAGCCCGCATAGATGCCGGGAAAGACATTATAGTTGGCGTAAATAAATTCCGGACAGACGACGAGCAGGAAATAGAGATTCTGGATGTTGATAATGCCGCCGTACGCGAAGCTCAGTTGCAGAGGCTGGCAGATCTGCGCGCCAACCGCAATCAGCAGGAAGTAGATCATGCGCTTGATGCCTTAACCAAAGCAGCCCAAACCGGAGAAGGAAACTTACTTGATCTTTCTGTAAAAGCGGCCAGGGTTAGATGTTCTTTAGGTGAGATTTCTTACGCCTTAGAAAAAGTGTATGGCCGCCACAAAGCCGTAATAAGAGCAATTTCAGGAGTTTACAGCAGCGAAGTGACCGACGACGAAAACTTTAGATTAGCCCGCGAAACCGCCAACCGTTTTGCCGAAACAGAAGGCCGCCGCCCCCGCATTATGGTAGCCAAAATGGGCCAGGACGGCCACGACCGCGGCGCCAAAGTAATCGCCACTTCCTTCGCCGATTTAGGTTTTGATGTTGACATTGGACCATTGTTCCAGACACCAGCCGAAGCAGCCTTACAAGCCGCCGAGAACGACGTGCACGTGGTGGGAGTTTCTTCGCTCGCGGCCGGCCATAAAACGCTGGTGCCGCAGTTAATAGCCGAGCTGAAAAAACTTGGCCGCGAAGATATTCTGGTAATTGCCGGCGGCGTAATTCCTGCCCAGGATTACCAGTTTCTGTACGATGCCGGAGTGGCAGGCATTTTCGGCCCGGGAACGATTATTTCGGTAGCCGCGCAAAAGATTTTAGATAAGCTGATGGCGGAATAATCTGCAAATTCAACTGTAGAGACAATGGCATTGCCTTGTCTCTGCCTTCTAGCACGATTACGCTGCAAAAATTACCCTGCAAAGGCCAAAAAAACGGCAATTGCAGGGTAATTTTTTAAAAACAGATACAGGGCGAATGCGGTTCGCCCCGATCTGCGTAATGCGTTTAATCTGCGGTTTCCTTTCTAATCCACACTTTTTTGCCATCCACAGCCTTAAACTCATTCATTAATACAGGCAAATGATAGTGCAGCTTCGGCATTAAACCGTTTTCATCTACAATAACATCGGGCATATCGGCTCTTATGTTTTTATCTATTCTGTAGATGGAATTGTAGCTGCTTATGTTCCCGAAATCTTTGGCGGCAATGGGCCAGTGCAGATAAGGAGTAGCGGGTTTATTCTGAAGGAAAACACTTTGGTTATCGCCCAGCACCAGCACCTTTTTGTTTCTGATTGCGGGGTAAGGATTTTCTGAAACAACAAGGTTAGAAGTATCGATAGCATACAAACCTGCGGAGGCCAAAAAATGCCCGTACCGCGACCAAACCACGCCAACTGCAATTATCCAAAACAAGGTTTCTGAAATCCAGACGGGTTTACGCACCGCAAATGCCTGCATGCTGAAATACGCCACCGCCGGCAGCAGCACCGCGTACGAGCGCACCGACACCACACCTCCCGACATAATTACCGGCACCGACACCAGCAGCCACAACACCATTAATTGCTGAAACCGCACCCTGAAATTTAGCGAAGAGCTCTCGGCATATAACTGAAAAAACGCGGCCAGCAGCAACAGCAGCATGGGCCAAAGCAAGAGCAACAAATCGTTAACCGGCAGCAAACGGCCACGGCCAAGCAACGCGGCCTCGGCAATGTGGTAGGTTAAAAACTGATTAAGCGCATCGGTATACAAATAATAGGTGCCGGCAATGGCAAACGGAAACAAAAACGCCACCAGCAACAACAGCACGTTCCGGAAAGAATGAGAAGCGAAATACATAATCGCGAACACGCCCACCGCCAGATACCACACCATGGGCAGGTAAAACAGCGCGGCAAGGCCAAGCAGTAAGCCGCCTTTAAAACTCTGGTTGCTGTTATCGCCGCCCTCAGAAAAAGACGAAAAATAAGAAAGCGCGAACACCAGGCAGGTAACGCCAAGCAACATAGGCGAAACGCGGTCGTACTCAAAAAAAATGCTGCCGGCCAGCACGTACACAATGGCGGGCAAATAACTTTTTTCGGGGTGAACTTTGTTACGATTAAAAATAGTGTTGATGCGCAGCGCCTGAACAAGCAACAGCCCCGACCCGAGCGCCAAATAAACATCATCTGCCCGGCCGGCCAGCAAATCTATAACCCAGAAAACCGCCGCCGATAAAGGAGCTACCGGGTCGTAAATCTGGCTGTAAAGGCTAAACCCATCGGCCATGCGCTCGCCTATCAGAAAATGGTGCAGGTCGGCGGTGGTAAGAGGTACGCCAAAAAGCAACAACGGCACCCGCAGCAGAAAAAACAAAATCAGCAGCGCAAAAAGCCGGGACGGGTAATTCCCTCTGAAAAAATTGATCACAAATAAAAAATTATGCTCTTACGGCAGCAATATCGGGCATTACAGCTCTTATTAGTACAAAAATTGGAAATTTAGCGCATATTTGTCTTTTCTATGGAAAGTACACGTCAACAAAAATACTCAAGGCTGCTGCAAAAAGAGCTGGCCGATATATTTCAGCGCGAAACTTCGCACCTTTTTAGCGGTGTGTATGTAAGCGTAACCACTGTGCGCGTATCGCCAGATTTGGGTGCCGCAAAGGTATACCTGAGCCTGATGGTAACCAAAGATGCCAAGGCAAGCATGGCCGAAATAAAAACGCACACCAAAACCATACGGCACCTGCTGGCCCAGCGCATAAAAACCCAGGTACGCATAATACCCGAGCTGCAGTTTTATCTGGACGACACCGCCGAGTACGCCGCCAAAATGGACAAGCTCATATCGGGCCTCGATATACCGCCCGCACCGGAAGAGAAGAACGAGGAAGAGGAAGATTGATCGTCATGTACAGCGTATTGCGTATTGCGTAGTGCGACTGTTTTAGAGACAACGAACAACCAATTGTGAAGCTTACTTTTGGGATAAACAGTTAAATTTACGCTGATTTCTACCAAACTGGGCGTCGCACTACGCAATACGCACTACTCAATA
>JAFADQ010000082.1 GCA_023424725.1 Bacteroidota bacterium | reverse complement strand
CGCAGGATGTGCGCGAAGCCCTGAAAGGCAAACAGGGCGGCATATTAATAGAAGGCGTTTACCCCGACGGCCGCAAAGCTTACTACGCCACCGGCTGGTAGTTTGGGCGTAGTGCGTAGTGCGTATAGCGTAGTGCGACTTTAGAGAAAATCCCCTGCCGAGGAATAGGCAGGGGATTTTTTTGTCTGAACTATGATTAATGGGATTAAAGGAAGGGGTATGATTCTGGTGCTGCCCCTACACAGTTTCTGGCGCAAGTCTTTAGCGAAGCGGTGACTTGTGCCTTTCTACTGCCCGTAAGTCTTCAGACTTCCGCAAATATTCTTTACCCTGCAACGGCCATTTTTTTGGCTGTTGCAGCCTAAACTATTCCTTACTCCACCACCAGCTTTCCTCTCTGTACTTGCCCGCCGGCCTGCACCGTGTAGAGGTAGAGCCCCTGCGGCAGACCGCGTAAAGGAACCTCTGTTTGCAGTGCCTGCAGCCGCTGCTCCAGCACCTGCATTCCTGTAGCGGAATAAAGCCGCAACTCGCCACCATCTGCACCGCCGCTTAGCCGCACCTGCACCGAGCCAAGGGCCGGGTTTGGAAACACGTGGACCTGAAATTGAGGGTTAAGCGCTGATGGTGCTGACACCGGCCCCAGGTTTAAATTACCCCAGCGGCCGATGTAGGCCTGGTTGTTGGTAAGGCATGAGCCACAGAAAGCGATTTCGTTATTCGGCAGCAGCTCCCAATCCCAGGCATGCAGCCGGTTAGGGTCGCAGATGGCAGAGCTTAGATGGGTTTTGGATATAAACTGCCCGTCTTTGCTTACCCGCACCAGGTAGAGCGGCTCCTGCTGGTAATCGTCTTTGCCCATAAACACCAGCGTGCTGTCGGGCAGCTCGGCTACTTTCCCCGCCTTGGAGGCAATAGGTTGTGTGGGTATATCTTCGTAATACCAGAGCAGGTTAAACTGCTGGTCTACCTTGGCGATAAAACCGGTTTTGCCGTTGTTGTTAAAAAATACACCGCTGAAAACGTAGTTGCCGTCTTTGGTTTGGATTATGTTATTAAAATAGGCGACCTAACTCACCCGAAATGCTGGAATCTTTTATTATAACAGTTTTCCCTCTTAGGCTGTCGCCATCCGGGCTGATCTCCATTAGGTAGGGATGGTAAGGTGTAACATTATTGGGCATATAATTCCGGCCTGCCAGTACAAAGTTGCCAGCAGAGTTAAGCAAAAGCCTTGTACCATAAGTGCCGCCATTCTTCGCATAGCGTTTGCTCCATAACTCATTGCCAAGGCTGTCAGTTCTGCGGAGGGTATAGTATTTGTGAGATGGCGCACCGGCTATTTGATCTATACTCATGCCAGCGGATACAATATCCCCATTGGGAAGAATCAACAATTCGGTAGAAAAATCAAACTCTGTGGGAGTTACATAAGTTTGAGCCCAGGTGGTTAAAGTGTCGCCGGTTGCAACATTTATTTGCTGGAGGTACGTATCGCTTGGATTAGGTGCAAGAAGTGTATCAAAGCGGTGTAAGGAACCCGCGTAAATAAGATTACCATTTTGCGCCTGCTTTATATCGCATTCGCCGGTAATTTGCACCCTTCCATAATGCTGCCATTGCGGCACCCCTATAGAACTATACTTTGCTACCCGGGCAGGATATTCACCCGTAAAATTGTTGCCTGTACCTCCAGCCGCCACAATACTACCATCTTTAAGTTGTATTATGTTTAAAAAATGGGTAGCATTTGAATTAAGCTCTTCCCAAACAGGTACCTGACAAATTCCTGAAATGCAGGAGAACCAAGCAAAAAGTAAGAAAAGAATCTTTTCCATAATAATAAGAAGCTGTTAATTATAAGACCCAAACTAATGACTTTATGGCTTCCTAAATTTAGGCTTTTTTCAAAATCCATAATGTTTACCCTGCAATACCCATTTTTTTGCCTGCTACAGCCTAAACCAGGGCGAATGCGATTCGCCCCTACTCACCGCCAAAATTTCTTACCTTTGCAGCGGCTGGGTTTTTGGCATCCGCAGCCTTTGAAATCCGCAACTAATAACACGAAAAACCAAATGCAACAGGCAATAAACAACACAGCGCTGGATGTAACCATTCAGGACACGCTGAAAGAACTTGGCATAAAAGAAATTAACCCTGCGTACAGCACCGGCCTTAACTGGGGCGGCGAAGGCAACAAAGAAATTAAAGAAGTTTTTTCGCCTGCCGATAGCCAACTGATAGCCGCCGTGCGCATGGCTACCGAAAACGACTACGAAACTGTGGTACAAACCGCCGAAAAAGCGTTCGTAACCTGGCGCAAAATGCCCGCACCTAAGCGCGGCGAAATTGTGCGCCAAATTGGCGATAAGCTGCGCCAGCACAAGCAGGCGCTTGGCCAGTTGGTGAGCTACGAAATGGGCAAAATTCTGCAGGAAGGCCTTGGCGAAGTACAGGAAATGATCGATATCTGCGATTTCGCGGTGGGTTTGTCGCGGCAGTTGCACGGCTACACCATGCACTCGGAGCGCCCGCTGCACCGCATGTACGAGCAATATCATCCGCTGGGCATAGTAGGCATAATTTCGGCGTTTAACTTTCCGGTGGCCGTTTGGAGCTGGAACTCGATGCTGGCGGCCGTTTGCGGCGATGTATGCATCTGGAAACCATCAGAAAAAACCCCGCTTACGGGCATTGCCTGCCAGAATATTATCCGCGATGTACTGGCCGCTAACGATCTTCCGGAAGGCATTTTCAACGTCATCATCGGCGATTACCGCATTGGCGAACTGATGAGTAACGATACCCGCATGCCGCTGGTTTCTGCTACCGGATCTACCCGTATGGGCAAGAAAGTAGGCGCCGCTGTGGGTGGCCGTTTGGGGCGCTCGTTGCTGGAGCTGGGTGGCAACAACGCCATCATCATGACCGAGCACGCCGATATAGACATGGCCATGAATGCCGTGGTTTTCGGTGCTGTTGGCACGGCCGGGCAACGTTGCACCACCACCCGCAGGCTGTTTGTGCACGACTCTATTTACGACGACGTTAAAAACCGCCTCACCAAAATTTACCCAAAACTACCCATTGGCCACCCGTTAGATAATACAACTCTGGTTGGGCCATTAATTGATAACGACGCGGTAGCAGCCTTTACAAATGCGCTGGAAAAAGTGCAGAAAGAAGGCGGTAACCTACTGGTAGGCGGCGAGGTGTTAGAAGGTGAGAAATACGCCAGCGGAAATTACGTAACGCCAGCAATTGTAGAAGCCGAAAACCATTACCACATGGTGCAGGAAGAAACCTTCGCGCCTATTTTGTACCTGATGAAATACAGCGGCGATGTAGAAACTGCTATCGCGCTGCAGAACGGCGTAAAGCAAGGTTTATCTTCTTCTATTTTCTCTACCAACATTCTTCAAACCGAAGCTTTCTTAAGCCACTGGGGTTCTGATTGCGGCATTGCCAACGTAAACATAGGCACATCGGGCGCCGAAATTGGCGGCGCGTTTGGTGGCGAAAAAGACACTGGCGGCGGTCGCGAATCAGGTTCGGATGCGTGGAGAATTTACATGCGCCGCCAAACCAACACCATTAACTACAGCCGGGAATTGCCATTGGCGCAGGGCATACAGTTTAAGGTGATGGATTAATTTAGCGTAGTGCGAATTACGTATAGCGTAATGCGATTTTCGTAGAACGTTAAAACAGCCGGGCTATTTGGTCCGGCTGTTTTTGTTGCGTTTGCTGTTAACGGCAAGAGCCGAAAGCTAGCGATAGCGCTGCCGTGAGTTTAATTGCGAGAATTATTTTCTGCCCTGCTCTTTCTTAATCCGCTCGTTACGAAAATACAAAAACGCGCCCCAAACTATGTATAGCAGCGCAAACTGAATGACGGTGATCCAGCGGAAAAGTATGTCGGTAAAGCTGCGCGGATCGCCGTAGCCGGTAATAATCGTGTTGGCCAGCGTAAGCACCGTTGCAAACAGCAGCGCCTGCCAGATAATAGTCGCGTTAGATTTCATTTTTATCGATCTTATAAATGCTTTTACTTGCCCTGTTTCCGGTGTTTCCAGCGGGTTTCGAAATACAGAAAACCAGCCATTATTGCCGTTAAAAACAGAACGCTAACCACCGACCACCACGAAAACAAATGGCTTGTAAAACTTTGGCCTGTGGCGCCCGACCTAAGAAATGCATTAAACAA
>JAFADQ010000066.1 GCA_023424725.1 Bacteroidota bacterium | reverse complement strand
CAAAATAATCTGCTCTACGCCCAGGCTGTCGCGGTGGGTAACCTGCCCGCCAAACAAATAGCTAACCGTAGAAAGGCCAATGTGCGGGTGCGGCAACACATCCATGTTATGCTGCAAAGGCGGCTGCACGTTTACCGGACCGGCATGATCCATGAAAATAAACGGGCCCACCATGCGGCGCTGCCTAAAAGGGAGAATGCGCTTTACCTCCATGCCGGGGGCGAGTTGCGCTTTGCGGGCTTCTATTACGATGTCGAGCATTGTGCTTCAGGCTTGTTTCTGGTATTAAATGACGCGGAAACAAGCCAAAAACACAAACCTTTTATCAGATATTTGTTGAGGCTGCTATAGAAATAAGACAAAGCTTACTCCTCAAACTTTATAGATTCTACGGCTTTTTTCAGCAATGCCCGGTCTTTTTCGTCTTCGGCGTTTAGTGTAATTTGTATAAGGTTAGACCCGTTTAAATGAAAGTAAATATCTTTTTCTAATTTTAGAAAGCGGCCGTGGCTATCTTCTCTTTTCACCGAAAGGGTATAAAATTCTTTTCCGCCCAGGGTGGTGGTTCCTTCTTTAAAATGGCCTTTAATTTTTAGCTTCTCGTGCTGCACGCTTTGGTCGGCAATCAGGTATTTGTAATATTTTTCGGGTGTGTTGGCGCCGCGGGCATAGCTGGTATCCTGCAGCACGCCAAGCAGCGAGTTGTTGCAGTTAAATTTCTCTTTGCAAATAAAAAATAGCCGTTTCTGGCGCTTTAGGCGCTGTGCCTGCTCGCTGGCTCCGGGAGCGGCATCTTCCATAGGTGCCGGCTTTACTACATAATCTGTCGGAATTTGCATGCTCATGCCCAGCGATGCATTGGTGTATATGTTGCCGCTTACAGAGCCCGGCTCAACATCTATAAAACGGCTGCGCTGGTTGTTGCTCTCGCAGCCCGCAAATACTACACAAACAAATAACAGTACTAAAAATATGTATTTCATAAATTGGTAATTACAATGGTACCAGTCCTGGCAGATCTAACAAATAAACTCTTAGGCCATGTTAAAATTTTGTTTTCGGAGTCGAAAATCATTGATTCATGTCGTTGCGAGCGATAGCGCGGCAATCTGGTTCTGATGAACTTGCCAAATTATAAACCAGTTTGCAGCTCATAGCGGGGTTACGAGCAAAAAAATAAGTGAAATCAGGTTCTTATAGCGATGCTTTGCAGACAGAAAACTAAAATTTGATCATGGTCTTAAACCGCAAAGATAAACAATGCCTGTATGCTGTAGACCCTAGCTAAGGTTACTTTGGTGCAAGCAACAACAAAAATTGCTTAGTTTTTTATGCCCGGCAAAGAAAGAACGGTTTTCTGATTACTTTTGGTGCACCGTTTTGCGTTACTGCCAACAGCCTGAATTTTATTTATACATGATCCGGATTTTTCTTTTTCTGGCTGCGACGGCCATTTTTTTGCCCGCCACAGCCCAACACCAGCCCAACCAAAAGTTTTGGGTTTTTCTGAAAGATAAAAAAGACGTTTCTTTCGATCCGTACACCTACTTCGATGCCAAAGCCATTGCCGATAAACAACGCCGGGGCCTGCCCATAAACCACCCTACCGATTGGCCTGTAAATGCCAAATATGTGGCCGCCATAACCCAACTCTCCGATTCGGTTACTTTCCGGAGCCGTTGGTTTAATGCGGTGGTGTGTTACACTTCTTCAGAAAAAGCAAGCCAAATAAGCCAGCTGCCTTTTGTAGTTAGTGTGGAGCAGGCCAAAAATTGGCAGTCGCATGTGGCATCTAAAAACGATTTCGATAAAAAGCTTAACAAAGAAGAAGAAAGGGTACTGCAAGGCCAGTTAGCTACTATGCAGAGCAGCGCTTTCGCAGCGAAGAATATAGACGGAAAAGGCGTTAGGGTGGCTATTTTCGATGCCGGTTTTACATCGGTAGATAAAAATCCGGCATTTGAGCATATCCGCCGGCGCAACGGCATTATCAAAACCAGAGATTTTGTGCGAAAGCGCGATCATGTATACAATTACAGCTCGCATGGCACCATGGTGCTCTCGTGTGTAGGCGGCATTATGGACGGAAAGCAAATTGGCCTTGCCACCGGCGCCGAGTTTTTGCTGGCCCGCACCGAGCGCACGCTTACCGAGTTTTACGACGAAGAAGAAAACTGGCTTGCCGCCGCCGAGTGGGCGCACCAAAACGGCGCTAATGTAATAAACAGCTCGCTGGGCTATACCTACCACCGGTATTTTGCCACGCAGATGAATGGCCGCATCAGTATAGTAGAAAAAGCCGCTACCATGGCCGCCGCAAAAGGCATTTTGGTGGTAAATTCTGCAGGGAACGAAGGCTCCGGAGACTGGAAAATTATTGGCGTGCCCGCCGCTGCCGATAGCGTGCTAAGCATAGGAGGGGTTTCGCCGTGGGAAGGATTTCATACAGATTTTAGCTCGTATGGGCCAACCGCAGATAAACGCATGAAGCCAAACGTAACCGCCTATGGCCATGTAATTGCTTCGGGGCCCAATGGTTTTACCAGCACGCAGGGCACCTCTTTTTCAGGGCCGCTGGTGGCCGGTTTCGCGGCATGCGCCTGGCAAACCAACCCAAATTTAAAGGCTATGGAATTGTTTAAAGAGATAGAAAAATCGGGCAATCTGTATCCTTATTACGATTACGCGCATGGCTTTGGCATTCCGCAGGCCGGTTATTTTGCCGGCGAGCCGCAGCAAACAGCCAGTACGCCGCAAAAAGATGTTTTGCCCTTCGAGCTGATAAAAACAGAGTACGGTGTGCTGGTAAAAGTTGAGCAGGAATTTATACCGGCCCCGGCCGGAAATGCAAAACCAGGCTCCGCGCCAACTAACAAAACAGATGCTCCGTTGCCAACCATGGACGATTATTTATATTACCACATAGAAAACAGCCGCGGCTACCTCGATAAATACTTTGTGCTAAAAGTAGAGCAGCCCGAAGTTCTGAAACTTATAAAATCCGACATCGGAACCGGCAAAACTGTAAGAGTGTATTATAAAGGCCATACCACCGAATACAAATTCTAAACACACATACCAATGAAAAAGATTTTAGCAGCCATAATTCCCTGCGTTTTAGCGCTTGGCGCAGCGCAGGCCCAAACCGTAGTGTTGCAGCAAGATGTAAACCAGGATACTATACAAAGCAACTGGGGACCCAATAAAAAGCATTACAAGCACTTTTATTTCGGCTATGGCCTGGGCATCGGCACCGAAAACCGCACCTGGAACGGCACCGATGTTAAGGATATAAAGTACGGATTCGGTACTAACACACTTATGGTGGGCTGGCGCTACAAGCTACGCCTGGCCGAGCACTACGCCATTGGTTTAGACGTTAATTATAACCGGCAGGCCTACCGCTTTAAGCAAACCGACCATAAGGTGTTTCCTATGCCGGGCAAGTACGATAAAGAGCGCCTTGCACTGCATAACTTTGCCCTGGAGTTTTATAACCGCATAAACTTTGGCCGCCGTGGCAACCACTTGGGCACTTTTGTAGATCTGGGCGCATACGGAGAGTGGAATTTTAATAACTCTTTGTTGATAGAGGGCGACTTCGGCCCGGGAATCAACAGAGCTAAATCATATAAAACCAAATTAAAAGATCTTAACTACGTAAACGACCTGAACTATGGCCTCAGCCTTCGCGCCGGCTACGATCGCTTCGCCATCTTTGGCAAATACCGCCTTTCCGATATGTTCGACGATAAGAAAACCGGCAACTACCCCGAGCTGCCCCGCCTGCACGTTGGCCTCCAGATAAGAATTTAACCCCTGCAAAGCCCAAAAAACAGCCCGCCACAGAGTAAAACCTGGGCGGGCTGTTTTTTTTAAGCCGTAAGCAAAACCGGTTATTGCTGATGGACACGCTACCCTGAAGAGCAGCGCTATTCCTGTAGCGCTGCTCTCCAGAGCGGCGTATTTTACCCTGCAACGGCCAAAAAACCGGGCACCACAGCCCAAAAACCTTTAGCAGAAACAATCCTCAATTCTTCCAACTTCAGTTCTTCAATCTCAAAAAATATGGGCGTTGGCTAAAGCCCCGCGCTATCCGTTTCAATCTATTGTGCGGTTGCCCGGCAGCGCCGCTCACCCATGCGCGCTATTTATGCTGCAACACCCAAAAAAACGGCCGTTACAGCACAAAAGGATTTTCACTGCTATCGCTAACGCAGGCAGCTTCGTGTGCTTTGCCTGGTTCCAGATTTTAAAGCAACGCGGCTAATAATTTCGTCCCGCAAATCAAATCACATCCCAAATTTTCAGCTTTGCGTACCCTTAGCGCCTTTGTGGTTAAAAGCCTTTTACATTTCCATCGCAAACAAAAAAGGCTGCCTCTTTCCGAAACAGCCTCTTCAATTTTATAAAATCAGCAATTATATAACTTAAAACAACGATTGCGGTGCATCCGTTTTCAGGTGGGCTATAACGGTTTCGCCGCCTTTGGTTTTCTGGCCAATCTTTACCTTAATTTCGGCATCTACAGGCAAAAACACATCTACCCTCGATCCGAATTTAATAAAACCGAACTCTTCGCCCTGGCTTACCTCGTCGTTTTCTTTTACATACCACACAATGCGGCGGGCCATGGCGCCTGCAATTTGCCTGAACAGCACATCTACTCCAAGCGGGTTTTCTACCACCACAGTAGTACGCTCGTTCTCGGTGCTCGATTTAGGGTGCCAGGCCACAAAATAATTGCCCGGATGATATTTAAAATATTTTACAATTCCCGATACCGGGTTGCGGGTTATGTGCACGTTTATCGGGCTCATAAAAATAGAAACCTGTTTGCGCACCTCGTTAAAAAATTCGGGCTCGTACACATCTTCTATCACCACCACTTTGCCGTCTACCGGCGAGGTAACCCAGTCTTCGTGCAGCAGCAGGTTGCGGTAGGGGCTCCGGAAAAACTGCAGGAAAAGTAAAAACAATACTACCGAAATACCCGAGAATACTTTGTTAAAGGTTTGGTTGGCTGCATTAAAGTTATACAGCAGCAGGTTAAGTACCAGCAGGATAAGACAAGTGAAGAAAAGGATCTTACGCCCTTCTTTGTGTATTTTCATCAGCGATTTCTTTCAGAGTGGGCTTGTCTGGCAAAATAAGTACCAAGGGTTTTAAACCAGAGTTACTTAGTTTAACGGTAAGCGCCGTGTAAAGTTAATGCACAAATGGGGTAACAAAAAAGCCCACCCTTGTGCAAAGATGGGCTTTTATCCCGAAAGGAAGAAAATCAGCCGGTAAAACTGTTAACCGGCCAGATTAATTTTTAGAAACTACCCCGGTATTTATAGGTTTGCGCTACTTTATCTATCGCCACAATGTAGGCGGCAATCCGCATAGATACATCGTATTTCTGAGCCGTATCCCACACTTTATCGAAAGCGGCGTTAATGGCCATTTCGCAGCGGCTGTTTACGCGGTCTTCGGTCCATTTGTAGCCCAGGCGGTTCTGCACCCACTCAAAATAAGATACCGTTACGCCACCTGCGTTGGCCAGAATATCGGGCACGGCAATAATTCCGCGGTCGTTTAATATATTATCGGCAGTGGCAGAGGTTGGTCCGTTGGCGCCTTCCACAATCAGGCGGGCCTGTACTTTGTCGGCGTTGCGGCTGTTTATTACATCTTCTACAGCGGCGGGCACCAGCACATCTACCTTAGAGCAAATTAGTTCTTCGTTAGAAATTTGTTCTACCCCAGAGAAACCTTCCATACGGCCGCCGTGCGCATTCTTATAATCGAAGGCAGCTATAATATCTATGCCTTTATCGCTCCAGTAAGCGCCGCTTACATCAGAAATACCTTTTATAGTAACCCCTCGCTCTTGCAGCAACCGTGCGGCATGCGAGCCCACGTTGCCAAAACCCTGCACGGCGCAGGTAGCGGTGGTGGGGTCTATGCCCATGCGGTCCATAGCGGCAATGGCGCTTACCATAACGCCACGGCCGGTTGCCTCGGCGCGGCCCAAAGAGCCTCCTAAAACAATTGGCTTGCCGGTAACCACAGAGTTTATGGTCATGCCCTTGGTTTTAGAATACTCATCCATAATCCAGGCCATTTCGCGCGGACCGGTACCCATATCCGGAGCCGGAATATCCTGGTCGGGGCCAAAGGTATCTATCATGGCAAGGGTATAGGCACGGGTAAGGCGCTCTATTTCGCCGGCGCTCATCTGGGTTGGGTCGCAGGCAATACCGCCTTTGGCGCCACCGTATGGTATGTCTACCACGGCGCACTTCCAGGTCATCCAGGCGGCCAGGGCCTTCACCTCGTCCAGGAAAACATCGGGCGAGTAACGGATTCCGCCTTTAGACGGGCCCAGCACCGTAGAGTGCACCACACGGTAGCCCTCAAAAACGCGCACGCGGCCATCGTCCATGGTAATGGGCAGGTTCACGATCACCTGGCGGGCAGGCGATTTCAGAACGTTGTAAATTTCCTCGTCTAAGCCGAGAATGTTCGCAGCAACGCTGAAGCGCGACATCATCGACTCCAGTGGGTTGTCCATATCCTTAATCGGAGCTGGCTCTTTGTATAGGGTTTTCACCAGGGAACGTTACTTAAAATGTTTGTTGATTCCTGAAACAAGCGGCAAAGTTATAGAAATTTAATGTACCAGAATTCCGGAACGCGTAATTTATATTTCTAACTAAAAAAATTAGCGCTCAGTTACTTAACCAGGCTCAGGTAAAGCTGGCTATTAACAGTGCGCAAATAGTATTCTTTGCTGCTTTCAGGTAGTCTGCAATACTTGTACCAATCTCGCGCATAACCCAAATTAATCCGAAACTATTTCCGGCACACGGTTAAAAAAAAGCCTGTTTGGCCCGGTAATCAGGCTGCAACGGGCAAAAAACAAGCCGTTACAGCCCAAATTGGTTTATTCAATCTTTTTATTATTAATAATAGGGGGTTGCCTAAACTATGCGGCAGCGGCAGTTCTCTTCCAAAAAGCATCGGGCATAGTTTTGGCCGGGCTATCCGTTTCAATCTTTTTGCCAGCGGCCACGGTAGCGCTGCTCTCCGGAGCGGTGTAGTATGCTGCAACAGCCAAAAAACCGGCCATTTCAGGCAAAAAGTATTTCCACTTATATCCCTAACCCAGGTCGTTACAGCACCCGCACTACTCCATTCTTCTCTTCCAAAACTCCTTCCACAATTAACCTTTGTAACGTTTTCTCCGCCACTTCCCGCATATCTTCCGTTAACCTGCCATAACCCAGCAGGCGCACCGTATGCAGGGCCACATCGTCTTTCTCTATTCCGAAGCTTTGCCGCACCGCCTGCTGCACCGCAAGCGCCAGCTCTTCCGGCGCGATAAGCGAAATTTTGCGCGACGATGCCGGTAATAAACTTCTGTCTCTCAGCTCCGGCGCCCGCATAGTTGCCATCCACAGGTAGTTGCCCTGCTTCCGTATCGCGTTTTTATTTACCGCCAGCCGCACCGCCTGCTCCAGACTTTCGCGAATGCGGTTGCCAATGCGGGCTGCTCCGGCGGCATCTGCAATGCGTTTAAATACCTCTGTTTCGTGCACCGGGCTTTCTACCCGCACCACCTCCGTTACCCAAACCGATAGCTGGTGCAAACTATGCCTGTGAAGTTCTTTTTGTGCCACGCCGGCGGGCAACTGCGCCATTTCGTAAGGTGGCAAATTAATGGCTGCGGCTTCTGTTTCGGCTTCGCGCAGTAATCCGGCAACTGCGGCAGGTTCTTTATTTGTTTTTGTTTCTGATGCATATATTTTTGCCTCTTGCAGGGCCTGCAGCACCCGCTTTAGCTCCCGCTCGGGGTTGCGAAACCAGTCGGTGCTCCAGATGCGGTGCAGTTTCCAGCCTACAGATTCCAGTACTTGTTGGCGCAGGCGGTCGCGGTCGCGGGCAGAGCGTGCGCTGTGGTACATGGCGCCGTCGCACTCTATGCCCAGCAAATAGCGGCCCGGCTGCTCCGGATCGGCAATGGCCAGATCTATGTAAAACCCTTTAGACCCGACCTGTTTTTGCACCTCGCAGCCCTGCCGCGCCAGCGCCTTGTACACCTGCTCTTCAAACGGCGAATCGAAGTCGCGGCCGGTTTGCTGCGGCACATCCAGAATTCCGCGCTGCGCAAATTGCAGAAACGTTTTCAGGGCGGCTACACCTATGGAGTTGGTGCGGCTAAGGTCCAGATCGTCGGCAGTAAAATTGCAGAACACTTCGCAACGCTGCCGGGCCCGGGTAATTAAAACGTTCAATCTTCGCTCGCCGCCGTCGCCGTTCAGCGGTCCGAAATTCATGCCCATATACCCTTCTTTGCTGCGGCCGTAGCCCATGCTGATCAAGATCACATCGCGCTCGTCGCCCTGCACGTTTTCCAGGTTTTTGATGAAGAAGGGCTCGTGCGGATGGCGGTTAAAAAACTGTTCCGTTTCCGGCGATTGCCTGCGCCGCAGTTCCAGCGCATTTTCTATGGCTTCGCGCTGCGCCGTGCTAAAGGTTGCCACGCCCAATGTTAGCTCCGGGTGCTGCCGCGCATGTTGCATCACGGCATTTGCCACGGCTTCGGCCTCTAAAGGGTTAGATCTGGAGCCGCCGCGCTCGTACACCGTTTCGGGTAAATGATGAAAAAACAGACCCAGCTTTCTGGCATGTCCGGGGCTCGGGAAAATTACCAGCCGGTTATCGTAAAACTCGTGGTTAGATACTTTAATAAGCGATTCGTGGCGGCTGCGGTAATGCCAGCGCAACATCCGCGACGGAGCCATTTTTGCCTCGCACAGCCCCAAAATACTTTGTATATCTGCGGTGATATTATCCTCGTCTTCCTCCGCGAAATTTCCGGTAATAGAATCGAAGAAAGAAGTGGGCGGAAGCTGCTTGCTGTCGCCAACAACCACGAGCTGTTTGCCGCGCATAATCGCCCCGATGGCCTCTACCGGCTTTACCTGGCTTGCCTCGTCAAACACTACCAAATCAAAATCTAAAGCTGCGGGGGGCAAAAAGTTGGCTATCGAGAGCGGACTCATCATAAACACCGGCTTTATGGCCTGCACCGCCAGCCCCGCTTCTTCCATTAACCTGCGAATGGGTTTGTGCCGCGCTTTTTTGTTAAATTCCATCATCAGCACACCCAACTGCCCGCCTGCGCCGTGCCTTGGCACCTGCTCCCAATGCGCCAGCGCAGCCCGTGCCCGGTTGTAGTGAAACTGCATTTGGTCGGCAGTACGGAATCTTCTGATAATTTCGTGGTGCCCCGCGCGCTCAAATTTTCGTAGCGGTTCGTGCTGCCGGTATGCCTGTTCCAGCAAATACTCGAGCCATGTTTTGCGCAGCACCAACTGCAGGTATTTGCCGGCATGCGGCCAGGTTTCGGCAAGGCTCACCAGCTCGCTTAAACCATGTTGTTTTGCCGTAGCGGAAAGGTTGTTCCAGTCTATAACCAGTTGCAGCTCGGGTAGCCTTTGCAGCCAGTTGTTTAGCACCCGCAGTTGCCGCCAAAATGGCTGTTGCAGCAATCTTCCATCGGCGCCAAACCGGCGGGTTTCGTCCAGCTCTAATTGGGTGGTTAATTCCTGATTTTTGTGTAGATGGTTTTCCAGCGCCGCCTGCAGTTTTTGTACTGGCTGGGCAAGTGCAGCCCTGTCTGGATTTGCAGATAAATAGGTGAGTAATTCTTTCGGGATCTGCTTGTTTTGCAACCCTTCGTGCACTTGCTTCAGGAACTGCGAAACCTGCTTCAGGTAGGCCCAATCGGACTGCTCGCGCTGCCAATTAAAACTAAATAATTCGTCTGCCAGTTTCTGATGTTCGCGCAGTGTTTTCAGGTAACGGTTTGCCTCCAGTAAATCTTCTGTCAGGGCCAGTCGTTCTGCATTAGTTTTCGGTAGTGGCACGGCCAGCAAACTCTTCAGTTTACCTTTCGCCTTGCTATGGCCGCCAATCAGAAAATTCCACCACTTATCGCCGTTGGTTACAAATTGCTCCCGCAGTTCTGCTACATCGGTTTCCCAGGCTTCGGGCCTATAAGTTTGCTTATGTTTCTGCTTTATTTCTGATAATTTCTTGCCGGCTTCCAGGAGCTCCTGCAGCTCAAAATGGCGGTGCAAAAACAGCGGATTTTTACTATCGATTCCGGATAATTTTGGCGCCTGCATTGCCAATCTTGCAACCGGTAAAAGCGCTTCTGCAGAAAGGCGGTCTTCGGGAGCTGCGAGGCCCAAAATAAGGGCCAGTTCAGCAGAACACAGCGCCAGATTTTCTACACTTTCTGTTGCTTCCCGCAACAGGTTTGCTAGTTTGTCTATGTCTGCCGGAAGTAAAATTTTTCGTTCGCTTCCCCAGAAAATCAAGTCGCGGGGCTTGCCGGTTTTTTCTGCCAGCGCCTGCATTTTTTCTGCCAGCGTTTCAAGTTGCTGCATGTCGGCGCTGTTCCAATCGGCTATGTGTTTAAAAGCCGGACGTGGCAGTTCTGCATCGCCAATTTTTTCGCCTATCTGCAGCAACTCACCCATTATTCTTTGCGCCGGTAAATTGCTGTTCCCGATAGGTTGGTTTACCGCGAAGGTATAGTTGTTCAGTTCGTCGCGGTGTTGCTCCAGCAGCGCTACCTCTTGCTCCAGGTGCTGCAGAAGCGGTTTGTTTAGCTCTAGTGTACGCTTTAACTCTTCGTGCAGCGCTTTTTTGTTGGCCTTGTGCGAGTGCAGCTCCAGGCAGGCATCGCCCAGGCCAATGCTGTCGAGCCGGCGCTTTACCACTTCCAGCGCCGCCATTTTCTCGGCCACGAACAGCACCTTTTTGCCCGCGCCAATTGCCTCGGCCAGAATGTTGGTAATGGTTTGAGATTTGCCGGTTCCGGGCGGGCCCTGAATAACCAGGTTGCGGCCTTCCTGCACGGCCAGCATTGCCAGCAGTTGCGATGAGTCGGCATCTACCACCTGATGCAGCTCGTGCACGCTCGGCTCCTTGTCCAGGAAAGCTTCTTCGCCCACCGATGGCTGCGGATCGCGGAAGCCGGTTTCGAAAATCGCCTCCAGCAGCGGGTGTTCTTCTATGTTTGCTTCTTTAGGCCACAGGCTCAGATCCAGGTCGCGGTACAGCAAAAACTTGCCGAAAGAAAAGAAACCAAGCGCGATAGTGTTTTCCTGCACCTGCCATCTTTTATACTGCTGTATAGCCTGTTTTACCTGCTGAAAATAGCTGCTGATGTCTATTTCTTCCTGATCACTTATCTGCGGCAGCTCAATACCAAATTCCGACTTTAGCTTAGCCTGCAGACTCAGGTTTGTCTCTACCTCGGCACCCGAATATTTTAGCTTAAACCGCTCCTTGGCAGAACCGCGCAGCAGGTCTGCGGGCACCAAAATAAGGGGCGCCAGACGGGAAATTTCGCTGCTCTCGCTCTCGTACCACTCCAGCATGCCAAGGGCGAGGTAGAGTATGTTCACGCCCTGTTCTTCTATGCTGGTTCGGGCGGTGTAATACGTATTCAGTAGCCGCGATTCCAGCTTCTCCGGCAACTCTTGTGTTTGCAGTTTGGTGTCGGTGTATAGCACCTGCTTTTCTTCCTCCGTAAGCTCCTTGTTTTCTGCCGCTGCTTTGCCCGCCATCTGTGCTGCTGTAAACAATATCTGCTTGTTTTGCCGCACCAGAATCTCATACACATCTGCCGATCGCTCTTCTACTACCTGCACACCCCGCGCCGCCGACGTCCGGTAGTTTAGCAACGGGTTGCGCAACCCAAGATCCAGTAATTCTTGCCGGCTGGCATTTAGTTTTTGGTGAAGAGTGGTTGGGGGTGGCGTTTCTATCATTTTAGCTTAGTGGAATTTTATTGTGCAGAAGGAGGTACAAGATAGAAAGATTTATGGGAATTGTGCTGAAAAAGCTTAGCTAACGTATGTGAAAATTTTGGCTGTGTAATACCAAGCTGGAGCTTGTCGGTCCGGATCGCCAAGCTCCAGCTTGGTATCGTTCAATAAGCATGGAGAAATTAAAATATCGCCGCAGGCTGCCGCATATTCATCCACCCGGAGAAACACTTTTTGTCACCTTCCGGCTGGCCGGTACCTTGCCTCGCGAACTTGTACACAGATGGGTTGAAGAGCAGCAATTAGCAGAAGGTAAAATCCGAAATGAACTGCCTCCGGAGTTGGTGCTTCCGGCTCTTCATGATCAGAAAAAGCGACTTTTTGCAAAGTTTGATGCGGCATTAGATAAAGCGCTTTATGGGCCTGACTGGCTAAAGCAGCCTGATGTAGCGCATGAGATAATTTCTGCACTGAGGTACTTTCATGGCACTCATTATGAACTGTTTGCTTTCTGTGTAATGCCCAACCATGTACATGTTGTATTGAAGGTGATTTCGGATAAATTCCCGTTTTATAAAGTTATGCAATCTGTAAAGAGCTATAGTGCAAAGAGAATAAATTCAATTTTAGGAAGAACTGGGCAAGTCTGGCATAGAGAACACTTCGATTACGTAGTAAGAAATGGTGTACAATTAAAGCGGATAGTATTCTACACTTTAGAGAATCCGGTAAAGGCCGGGCTATGCAAGAACTGGGACGATTGGCCATTTAGTTACTGGCGTGAGGATTGAAACGATACCAAGCTGGAGCTTGGCGATCCGGACCGCCAAGCTCCAGCTTGGTTTTTACCACCTAAAACTGAAAGTAAATAAACGGCTGCACGCCTGCCGTGTGTACTTGGTACAAGCCCAGCAC
>JAFADQ010000022.1 GCA_023424725.1 Bacteroidota bacterium | reverse complement strand
GTTATGTTGTTATCGAGCAAATATTGCAATTCTTCGCGCAGGTAGCCACCGTCTTTAAAGTAATAAATACCAATAATGGCAAGGTCCGACACGAAGGTTTCGGGCTTCTCTACAAAGTCGGTTATTTCTTTGTTCTCGTTCAGTTTCACCACGCCAAAAGCACGCGGGTCGTCTACGCGCTGCACCCAGATAATGCCGTCTTTTGATGTATCTAACGTGAAATCGGCTTTAAACAAGGTATCGGCAAAGGCCACTATGGTTTTTCCTTCAAGCCAATCTTGCGCGCACATAATGGCGTGAGCGGTGCCCAGCGGCTCGTCCTGGTAATGTATACTGCCCTCGGCGCCTACAGATTTCGCTATCTCTAACAGGTTTTTCTCTACCTCTTCGCCGAAATGGCCAACTATAAAAGCTACATGATCTACAGGTTCCTGGCAAACTTTGGCAATATCTTCTACCAATCGCTGCACAATCGGTTTTCCGGCAATCGGCAATAATGGTTTTGGTACAGTTAAAGTATGCGGGCGCATGCGCTTGCCCATTCCGGCCATAGGGATGATGATGTTCATCTGTAATGCTTGGTTTATAAGTAAAAAACAGTGCCCTGCATAAGCTGCGGAGCCCAATTAATGATGTACGGTAAAAGAAAAGAAAAGTGCGGCAAACTAACGGCTGCCCGTGCTGCCGTAGCCTCCTGCACCGCGGCTGGTTTCGTTCAGTTCTTCGGTTTGGCGCCACTCTACGCGCTCGTGTTTGGCAATTACCAGCTGGGCAATGCGGTCGCCGTCTTGTATGGTGCAGGTTTCGTTGCTTAGGTTTACCAGCAGCACTTTTATTTCGCCGCGATAATCGGCATCTTCCGTTCCGGGTGAGTTAAGCACCGTTAAGCCCATTTTAAAAGCCAGGCCGCTGCGGGGGCGCACCTGCGCTTCGTACCCATCGGGCAGGGCTATAAAAATTCCGGTCGGCAAAAGTTTGCGTTCCAGCGGCGCCAGCTGCACGGGTTGGTCTGTGTTGGCCCGTAAATCCATGCCCGCAGATGCCTGGGTTTGGTATTCGGGTAAGCTGTGTTTAGATTTATTGATGATGCTAACCTGCATATTACTCTTTGTTGAGCTGCAAAAGTATAGAATTGATGGGAGATGTGCAGATGGTAAATGTGCAAATGTGCAAATGTGCAAATGTGCAGATGGTAAATGTGCAGATGTGCAGATGTGCAGATGGTAGATGTGCAGATGGTAAATTTGCAAATGCGCAGATTAGAGATGTGCAGATGTGCAGTTTGCAGATGGTAAATTTGCAGTTTGCAGGTTGCCAGGCTGTAACTGGTATTTTTAAGGCCACGGCAGCATATTCCGGAAATTCTAAGATTTTTAAATTCTGATTCTGATAATTATGCTGCTACACCCGTTTTTTTGCCCTCTGCAGCCTGATTCCGTAAATTCTAACATTCTGTAAATTCAGATTCAGACAATAGGGCAAATGCAATTCGCCCCTACCACCACACAATCAGCCAGCAATCTATCGGCACATTTGCAAATTTACCATCTGCACATCTACCATCTGCACATCTGCACATCTGCACATCTACACATCTACACATCTACCTTTTTAACCTCTGCCGGATCGGTTCTTCGGCAAAAGCAACTATCGCAATAAACACCAGCACCAGCACATTATGGAAGCCGTAGCCCAGCCACTGGCTTTCTATCGGCACAAACCAGGCTGCGAAACCCAAAAACAGGGCCAGCACAACATAACCAGCCATTGCTTTTACCGGGTAGGGGATAGGGTAATGCTTCGCGCCGAGAGCATAGCAGGCAATAGCCATAGCACTATAGCAAGCGAGTGCGGCCACCGCGCAACCCACATAGCCAATAACCGGAATAAGCAGAATATTTAATAAAATGGTAATAACAGCGCCGCCGATGCTGATATAGGTGCCATAATACGTGCGGTCGGTAAGTTTAAACCAGACGGAGAGGTTGTAGTATACGCCCAGAAATAAATTTGCGAGCAGCAGAATGGGCACCACTACCAGGCCTTCGCGGTAATCTTCGCCAGCCAGGAAATACTGAAAAATATCGATGTTTGCCGTAATAAACAACAGAATAAAAGCGCAGCAAATCACAAACCAGCGCATAACCAAAGCAAAAGTTTGCGGAGAGTTTTTATCTTCGGCCTGAGAGAAAAAGAAAGGCTCGGCGGCGTAACGAAATGCCTGAATTACAAGGCTCATGAAAATTGCCAGTTTGGCGCATGCTCCAAAAATTCCAAGGGCATCGAGGCTGGTTTTGCCAGGGTAAAAGTTTTCGGGCAGCAGCTCTTTCAGCATCGGGCGGTTCAGCACTTCGTTTATCATTCCGGCCAGGCCCATAATCATAAGCGGATAACCATACTTCAGCAACTGGCCAGCCAGCGAAGCATCAAACCTCCAGCGGAAATCTTTAAGCTGCGCCCACAGCATCTGCACAAACAGCAGGTTAGCAATCAAATTAGATAAGAAAACATAGCCAACGCCCAACTCGGGGTTGTATACCGCCTCCGCCAGCGGCCGCAGCCATTGCCAGCCATCGCCCGATATTGCCTGCGGGCAAATCCAGAGGAAAAACAAGTTAAGCCCCGCGTTAATAAGAATATTAGCGATGCGGACAGTAGCGAATTTTGCAGCTTTGTCTTCCAGGCGGAGCCGCGCGAAAGGCAGCGCCATCAGGGCATCTACGCCAATAATTATAGCCAGCCAAACAATATAATGCGCCTTGCCGGGGTAATCTAAAAGGTTAGCTATTTGGCCTGAAAACAGCGCGAGCAGCAGCGTAATGGCCGTGCTGGTGATAAGCAAAAGGGTTAAAGACGAGCGGTATAGATGCAGCCTGTTGGTGCCGGCGCGGTTGGCGTAGCGGAAAAAAGCGGTCTCGAGACCGTAAGTTGCCAGCACGTTAAAAAAAGCCACATAGGCATACAGCTCGGTAATAACGCCATAAGCCGCCGTTGCGAAAACAGCGGTATGCAGCGGAACCAGCAGGTAATTTAGCGCCCGGCCCACAATGCTGCTGAGCCCGTACAGCACTGTTTGCCCCAGCAGTTTTTTAGCGATCGACAATTGTAAAGTCTGAAGGTTGAAGGACTGAAGTTTGAAGGTTTTTCTTTGGGAAATCAGCCTTACAAATACCTTTCCAAAGTGCTGTGAGGGGCAAAAGAAAAACCGCAAAGAGCACGAAGTTTAACCGCTAAGTTCGCAAAGAGGAAAAGGTAAAAAGGAGAAATTTAGCGAAAATCCCTTTGTCTCAGTACCTTGCGTTCTTTGCGATACCTTTGCGCTCTTCGCGGTTAATCTTTGATTGTTTAAGCTGCGGAGGCCAGAAAACAGGGCATCAGAGCAGAAAAAATGGTCCAACGCCTTACTTCAACTCTTCAACTCTTCAACCCAAACACCAGAGCAAAAAAGAAGGATCGAAGCGTAATTCTTCAATTCTTCAATCCTCAATCTTCAACCTTTTACTTACCCGTAAACTGGGCTTTGCGTTTTTCCATAAAAGCGGTGGTGCCTTCTTTAAAGTCCTGGGTGGTGTAGCATTTGCCAAACAGTTCTATCTCGGTGTTAAAGCCATCCAGTTTTTTGTTGAAGGCCGCGTTGGCCGCCTCTATAACGTAGCCAACTGCAAGCGGAGCTTTGGTCTTTACTTTTTCGAGCAGCTCGGTGCATTTTGGCATCAATTCTTCCGGAGTGGTTAAAAAGTTAGCCAGGCCTACACGGTAAGCATCCTGCGCGCTTATGATATCGCCGGTAATTAATAGCTCTATGGCGCGGCCCTTGCCAATAATGCGGGTAAGGCGTTGCGTGCCGCCGTAGCCGGGTATAAGGCCCAGGTTTACCTCGGGCTGGCCAAAGCGGGCGTTTTCGCTGGCTACCCGTATGTGGCAGGCCATGGCAAGTTCGCAACCACCACCCAACGCAAAGCCGTTTACGGCGGCAATTACCGGTTTAGGGCAGTTCTCAATCATGTTAAAAACTTCGTGGCCATGAGCAGCCAGTTCTTTGCCGCTCTGGTTATCCAGCTTCGCTATTTCAGAAATGTCGGCGCCCGCTACAAACGATTTGGGCCCTGCTCCGGTAATGATAACTCCGCGCACCTCGTCGTTGTCGTACACTTCCTGCATTGCCTGTTTTAGCTCGGCAATGGTTTGTATGTTAAGGGCGTTAAGTTTGTCGGGCCTGTTTATAGTGATGGTAAATATGCGGTCGGTAAGGTCGGTTACCAGATTTTGATAGGTGCGCATTGATATTTAATTGATGTTTGCTTTTGGAAGCGGCAAAGATAAGAAAAGCCACGGTTTAACAGGGCTTAGGCGCTGGCGCCCTATATTTTGCTGCCCGCAGCCTGTTGCCGCAGCCGGATGGATCCATAACAATAACCCTGAAATTTGCGTATACTACAGAAAATCAGGCGTTTTTATGCCGGCCTCCCGATCCCGTTATTTAGGTTGAACAGGAGCCGGTAAGCGCGATACGCAGCCATGCGGTTTTGCTTAGCGCCAGATAATATCACCCCTAAATCTTACTGCGATGAAAACTCTACATAAATCTTTACATACTATACTTCCTTTCTTTTTTATGTTTTTGCTGGCGTTTGGCGCCGAAGCGGCAGAAACCACCCATGTTGCGCCCTTGCAAAAGGAGCAACGCGAGCAGAAAGTAGCTAACGGCGATGACTCTACCACCGAGGCCAAAGCCGAAAAGAAAACCAAAGTAAAACGCAAAAAACTAAAAGTAAAGCGTGTAAACCACGGCCCGCGCAAGCCCATCTTCCCGCAGATACACCGCAAGAAAGAAAAGCTGAGCCGCGCCCGTTACCTCAACTCGCACCGATAATATTAACTCCATTGGAACCTGGAGAAGAGCAGCCGAAAGGCTGCTTTTTTTTGTGTATATATAAATTAGTTTTCGTTACCTGCCGATTTGACCAATCCCCTGTAACGCCTATATTTTTGCCCGCTACAGCCTAATACAAAATCCCGCTGTGCAATCCGGCTGGCAAAAGCCGCTTCAAAAACTTTTACTATTTAAGCATACCAAACCTTTGGGGCTTCTCGTTCAGGAAAAAAATCGTTAACATTGCATCGCTTTAAAGTACCCACAAGGAAAATTAAGTAGCTATCACAATTTCTATGCGTTATTTCTTACTCCCCGCACTGGCAGTTTCGCTGGTTTTGTCGGGTTGCTCTTCTTCTAAAACCTCATCTAAAAAGGCCGATAAAGCCACCGTAATGACGATCGGCACAAAGCCGGTTTACGCCGATGAGTTTGCGTATGTGTACAACAAAAACAACGCCAGCGCCGAAAATGCCTATTCGCAGCAAAGCCTGAAAGAATACCTGGAGCTGTACACCAATTTCAGGCTAAAAGTAGCCGAAGCCGAAAGCATGGGCCTGGATACCACCGCCGCCTTCAGAAAAGAGCTGGAGGGCTATCGCCAGCAACTGGCCCAGCCGTACCT
>JAFADQ010000016.1 GCA_023424725.1 Bacteroidota bacterium | reverse complement strand
GACCTATACAATGGCACAAGATACGCTCCGCTTAACTCTTGCGCCAGCAAACGGCAGTTGGTATTTCAACAATCAGCAATCAACCACCAAACAAATGCTCATTTTCTTAACCGGCATGCCTGCTTCGGGCAAAACTACCACCGGTAAATTACTGGCGGCAGAGCTGGGGTTTGAGTTCTCAGACCTGGACGATTTGGTTGTTGCGGCCGAAAAAATGGCCGTCGCAGCTATTTTCGAACAAAAAGGAGAAGAATATTTTCGCGGAGCAGAAGCAAGGGAACTGCGCAGGCTGCAAGGGGCAAAAAACACGGTGGTAGCCACTGGCGGGGGCACACCCTGCTTTCATGACAATATGCAGTGGATGAACCGCCACGGACTGACAGTTTTTCTGGATACGCCGCTTCCCGTTTTAGAACATCGCCTAATAGCTTCTGCACCTGTCAGGCCGCTCATTAGTAAAAATAAAACCTCGCTTTCTGGCTTTCTGAGCGAAACCTTACAGCACCGTTTGCAGTTCTATCTACAATCGGCCCTTATTATTTCTTCTCAAACTACCAACGCGCAAGAACTGGCACAGTTGGTGCAGGCTAAATAAAACATCTAAATAAACGTAAAAAGTAGCTCCGGTTTCCGGCTTTACCCTGCTATTTCGTATTTTTGTACCCAAATAAAGCACTAAAATGAACATAACACGGCCTTCCAAGCCCAATCATAAAGGCTCTGCAACACTATTTCAGAACCCGATACTGGAGCGGATGACCCGCACGCACATCGCCATTCCGGTTACTATTTTTCTGGTTATCGCGGCTGGTTTGTTGTGGTACGGCTTCACCAACGGCTTCCTCAATCTGCTTTCGGCGGTAGGCTTATTTATTGCCGGCTGGCTAATTTTTAGCCTTATCGAGTACAGCGCGCACCGTTTCATCTTCCACATGGAGCCCGATACCGACCTGAAAGCCAACATTCAGTACAAATTTCATGGCAACCACCACGATTATCCTAAAGATAAAGACCGCCTGGCCATGCCGCCAATTGTGAGTTTGCTGCTTGCCTCCGGTTTCTTCTTTTTGTTCAGGCTAATATTCGGAATATGGGCGTTTGGCATAGTGGCCGGTTTGCTGTTTGGTTATGCCATGTATTTGTCGGTGCATTACATCGTGCACGCGTATCCGCCACCGAAAAACTTCCTGAAAGCGCTTTGGGTTAACCACAGCATACATCATTACAAAGACCATGATGTTTTATACGGTGTGTCGTCGCCCTTATGGGATTATGTGTTTGGCACCGTTCCGAAAAAGTAATTCTAAGCTAAAATAACAAGAAAGCCCTGCAGCAATGCGGGGCTTTCTTGTTATAATTGGGCTGTAACGGGCAAATTTATGGCCGTTGCAGAGTAAAGCAAACAACCTACTTCAGTAGAAAATAAGCCAATGAAAACTGGCAAGCCTGGTTTTTGAATTCTACCGAGCCTGTTTGGTTTCCGGCCGCATCTGTAAAGGTGGGTTTTTGTATGGTTGTAAGGCCAAACACATAGCGCGCATCGAAATTAAGCCTCTCTGTAAACTGAAACTGAATACCGCCCACAAGCCCTATATCGTTTGTGTTTTCGAGGCCACTTTTAATATCGGTGCTCTTGCCCAAAAAGGTTTGCTTGGCAGATAACACAGAGCTGAACTCTACGCCACCTTCTATCCCGAATTTTTGGCCAGGCTTATAAACTGCCAGCACAGGAATAGAGAAATAACTTAACGACGGACCCGTATTGTCGCTATCCTGGTTTTCTATTTTGGCGCCTTTAACATTATAAAGCGCCTCGGCCTGGATAGATAGTTTCCCAAGTAAGGGTAGTTGTGCAATAGCGCCGGCATGGTAGCCTATTTTGTTTTTATAGGCATCAATGTCGGGAGTAGAGCCCGAGTGTGTATCTTTTAGCGTAGCCAGGTTTAGCCCGCCCTTAACGCCAAACTTTAGCTGGGCTTCTGCATGAAATGCGGTGCCAGATAGTACTAAAATGCTTAACAGAAGTTTCTTCATAATAAAGGATAGTTTCGTAATCCGTTCCGTTCTTTTTTTCTTTTCCAAAGGTACCAAAATACTGGTAATGGGCTGCAACGGCCAAAAAACTGGCTGCCAGCAGGCAATTACCGCAGCCATTTTCGTACCTCTGCATCGGCCGCTTTCTCATCTTTCCAGCTCATAATGCGGTTTTGGTTTTGGCCGTCGTGGTGCATAAACCAGAGGTTAAGTATTTGTTTTACAGCCGGAAATTTCTTGGCAAGGCCGGCGTATGTAGTTACATCTATAATTCGCTCGCTTGGTCTGGATGGCACGGCAATAACACAAAAATCGGTGCCCGTAGGTTTGGCAATATGCACTACCGCAACCGGTATCACTTCCTGTGTTTTGCTGGCTTCTGTTGCCTGCGCGAGCACTAAAATATCCAGCGGCTGCCCATCGCCGCCGCGAGCGGTATCGGCCATGGTGCCTGGTATAAAACCGTAGTTGCCGGGGTAGGGCAAAAACTGCAGCAGCGAATCTTTGGGCGTTGTGTAATGCGCTACTATCTTACCTTTGCCGGCGTCGTAGGTAAAGCGCGCGTTGGTACCGGCCGGCGAGGTAATGTATGCCTGCAGTTGGTGCAGCTTAGAATAGGCCGGTTTTTTGGCCGGGTCGGGCGAGCAACCCAGGGCTGCAAGCATCAAAAAAGCGTACGCCAGCAGGCAAAACAGCTTATTCATTAATCGATGTTAGTGGTTAAAACCTCGAATGGGTTAAGCAGATTTAAACGCAGGTTAAAGCGGATGTTGTCGCGGAATTCGGTGAAGCTCTCGGGTAAGTGCCCTGTTTTTGTTCCTCCAAGATCGTAGTTAGATCCCGCCACCGGGAAATAAACATCCAGAAATGGCGTGAAAGGAAGCGTTAGGCCGGCATCGTATAAAATATCACTTCCTGCGCCCTGGTGTTCGTGAAGACCAGCATCTGCAAAAACGCGCAACGGAAGTTTAGGAATATCGACTTCAAAATTGATGGTAGTCATCCATTCCATTGCGAATGCTCCCGGAATATACGCTTTAAAGCCACCATCGCGGCCGTCAGTCTGGTGCTCGTAGCCTCTTAAGAACGAATTATTCATGGCGCGGTCCAGAAAAATGGTTTCTTTAAGATAATCGGGGCTGCCGCTCAGGCCCATTACAAAACCGGTATTATCTTCAAAGTTTTTTCCGGCAAAAACACGCAGCCATATTTTTTTCTTTTTCGAATAATAATGGCTAAACTGAGCTTCTGCCCGCAGGTTTATTACTTCATCTTTTCCAATTAAAAACTCGTTATGTTTGTGCGACGAGAAATGCGTGGCCCGCAGATTAATGCCGAACGAGTTAATCGCATTCTTTTTAGAGAAAAGGTAACTTATAGCATGTGCGCGCAGATCGCCTTCGGCCAGCAAACTTTCTAAAGGGAAAACCTCGTTAATGTTGGTGTAAGAATAACGCACCACGTTTTTCAGGTTTTTGTTATTTCTCCGCGACAGCGAAAGTTCGGCATACGGCTGCAATTTCTCGAAATTAACAAACCGTGCCGCGTTTACGCCAATGGTAGCGGCGTACGGGCGATCGGCAGGCAGGAAATTATAATCTACGCTGGCCATTCCTTTCAGCTCCCCGCGCGAAAAGCTATACATCGGCATCAGCAGATAATTAAATTTTTTCTGCACCAGTGTGCTGTTATACAAAGCCACGCCGGCCATCCATTTATCTGTAGTGTTCCAGCCAACGGTGGGTAGCT
>JAFADQ010000014.1 GCA_023424725.1 Bacteroidota bacterium | reverse complement strand
ATTAGTAGACGATAACCCGATTAACCAGAAAGTTGGCGCCATTATGCTACAAAAACTGGGCTGCGAAGTAGATATTGCCGAAAATGGCTTCGAGGCGATAGAAAAAGCAATTTCTGCTACATACGATTATATTTTTATGGATATACAGATGCCCGGCATGGACGGTGTAGCAGCTACCGCAAACATTAAATCTAAACTTGGCAACTCCTGCCCTCCTGTTATTGCCATGACTGCCTACTCTATGAAAAACGACGCCCGCAGGTTTATTAGCCAGGGCATGGACGATTATATTTCTAAACCGGTAAAACAATCTGACTTCCAGCAGGTTATAACAACATGGAAACAAAAAGCCCAGGCTGGGCCAATGGCCAGGTTAAAAACCCCGGCAACGGTAATTAACCTCGATATTGTGCTACAGCTTAAAGATATGGGCGGCATAGATTTCGCGCTTCAGCTCTATACAGAGTTCGAAACGGAGGCAGAAAAACTAGTTTCTGAAATTGCAAAAGCGAGGTTTAAAGCAAAGGATAAGGTAATTTTAGCTAACTTGCACCAGCTTAAAGGCACTGCCGGCACTCTTGGCCTTCAGAAACTCTCTGCCCAGGCAAAACTTCTGGAAGAAAACATCAGAAATGGCCACACAGATAATCTGAACCAGGAGCTACAAGTGTTGCTTAACTTGTTACAAGAGTACAAAAATACCTACCGGGATTTATTCAATTATAATTAACATGTCGCAGAACATAACCATTCTTATCGCCGAGGACAGCTCCGTAATCCTTAGCCTTACAAGAAAAATCCTACAGCTTCAGAATTATAATATACTGACAGCAAAAAACGGGCGCGAAGTTTTAAAACAAATAGAAGATGGTAAGATCGATATGATTTTGCTCGACATCAACATTCCGATCATGAACGGAATGGAAGTGGCAAAATCTATCCGCGCCAATGCAAATCCGGACATAGCCAAAACACCTATTGTGGCCATAACCGGAAATGCCAACAACTATACCAACGAGCAATTTAAAGAAGCAGGCATAAACGAATATCTGCCCAAGCCTTTAGATTTCGATCAGCTGGTAGAAACGGTGAAAAAATATACCAACAGCTAGTAAATGGAGCTTCGGTATACTGCACATTTGCTGCACAAGCTGGAAGCGGTATTTGCAGAAACAGATTACCACCTGCGCTACGAAAAGGGCAGCTTTAAGGCAGGTTATTGCCTGCTGAAAGAGGTAAAAGTGGTGATCGTGAATAAATATTTCACTACCGAAGGAAAAATAAATTGCCTTCTGGAATTGCTGCGCACTATAGATATTGAGGCAGAACAGCTATCGCCCAAGAGCCGGCAATTATACAAACAACTTATAGAAGCCCCACTAACTAAGTGATTGTAACCTTCTTAGGAACCGGCACCTCGCAAGGCGTACCTGTTATAGGGTGCCACTGCGAGGTGTGCCGGTCTATGGATTTCCGCGATAAAAGGCTGCGGGTATCAATTAATGTGCAAACAGAGGGCAAAAGCTTTATTATAGATACCGGCCCCGATTTCAGGCAGCAGGTTTTACGCGCCCGAATAGAGCAGTTAGACGCCGTAATTTTTACCCACGAACACAAAGACCACACCGCCGGGTTAGACGATATCCGTTCGTTTAATTTTAAACAGCAAAAACCGATGCCGGTGTTTGGCACTGCCCGCGTGCTGGCGCAGCTAAAACAAGAGTTTGCCTATATTTTTTCAGGATCCGACTACCCGGGTTTGCCCCAGGTTAACCTGCACGAAATAACCAACCAGCCATTTAAGGCCGAAGGAGTAACCTTTACACCAATAGAAGTGCTGCATTACCGGCTGCCGGTTTTTGGTTACCGCATCGGCGATTTTACGTACATAACCGACGCAAATTTTATTTCTGAAAAAGAAAAACAGAAAATTAAAGGCTCGAAAGTTATTGTATTGAACGCACTGCACCATCAGCAGCATATTTCGCATTTTACCCTTGCCCAGGCTGTAGAGCTTCTGGAAGAATTACAACCCGAAAAGGCCTTTATTACCCACATAAGCCACCAAATGGGCCTTCATACAAAGGTGCTGCCTACCCTTCCGCCTTTTATAGAGCTGGCGTACGATGGTTTGGTTGTTTATTGCTGATTGTTGATGGTTGGCTGTTGAAGAATTTATTGGCCTGATTTCACTTATGGCGCATGGTTTTTTGCCCTTCGCAGCCTGCAATCTAACATCCTGAATAATTCTGGTCTTTATTCTGCAGAAGCGACGATAAAACCTGATCGGCTTTAACAATAAACATGAGCAATCCGATACAGCGCGCTACCTTCAACAATAACCAACCAACAATTAATAACTAAGAGGTGCACAACAATTACTACTTTTTACGGCAATTTAGTGCACAACTAAAGCAAAAAATAAACGGCTGGGAAATTGCTGTTTGTTTTAGCCAGCAACGCGACGAGTTGGTGCTGGGCTTCGCAAACCACCGGGCAGAATTCTACCTGAAAGCATCGCTAACGGCCAGATTTAGCGGGCTTAGCACTTCTGCAACTTTTGGCCGGGCACGACGCAACAGCGCAGACGTTTTTCCTGAAATTATAGGCGCTAACGTAACAAATGTAGTGCAGCACCGCAACGAGCGCAGCTTTTACTTTCAGCTTAGCAATGAATATAAACTGGTTTTTAAAATGTTTGGAAACCGGGCCAATGTTATTC
>JAFADQ010000336.1 GCA_023424725.1 Bacteroidota bacterium | reverse complement strand
ACCGGCCCGTTAATTTTCCTGAGAAGCCGGTTTTGTATGTACAATAGTTTATAAGTGATGTCGATTTCGTTTTTCTCTGCTTCTACACCCGTATCGGCATCGGGCGTGTTATTTCCAACTCCGTAATAGTAAATAGGAAAATCGTAAAAACTGATCTCGCCGTTAACTACATATTTCTCGCCCGGAAAAAACAGGTTGTAGGTATTTTCGTTGATGATTTGCTTGTTTAATGTATAAGCGGCCAGAATTTGCACATTAGAAGTTCTGGTAATCGAATCTTCGGCAAACAGAAAAGTGCCAATGCCCAACACACCCAATCCAAGCCGGGTTTCGGGCTGGTAGAAAATTGCCGGAAGCGGTGTGATGGTGATTTTCTTTTTCTTTGGTTCTTCCGTTTGCTGTGCAAAAGTTTCGGCAGGCTGCAACAGCCAAAAAAGCAGTATGCAGAGGGTAAAACCCGAAGAATTCTTTAACTTAAACCACATAAACTTATCGTCATTTAAACCCTATTTCACATCTTACAAAAGCAGCTGGCAGTAAATCGGTAGCGCCGGGCTCCAGCTTGGTAAGTAACCAACCGAGCTGGAGCCCGGTGCTACGGGAAACAGCTCGCCCTTTATTGGTCTTCTTTTGCTGCTGGAAAACTTCAGGTAAATGTACTTTATTCCGTTTTTAAAAATCGATTTTCTTAATGGCATTAAAATAATAATCAGACTTTAGCAACAGATAATATTTCCTTTATAACACATTACTAAATGGCCTTCGCAGCCTATTGCCGAAATAAAAAGTCCCGGAAAGAACAACCTCTCCGGGACTTTACATCACATTAATTTAGCAGACGATAAAAAATTCAGGAGTCTTAGTCCTTATACTTTCTACCTTCTACCTTCTACCTTCTACCAACTTACATATCCAGCACAATCGCGAACATAAGCGGCGCAACAATTGTCGCATCAGATTCTATAATAAACTTAGGCGATTTTGTTCCAAGCTTACCCCAGGTAATTTTCTCGTTTGGCGTTGCGCCCGAGTAAGAACCGTAGCTGGTGGTTGAGTCAGAAATCTGGCAGAAATAGCTCCACAACGGCACGCCGTCGCGCTGCAAATCCTGGTGCAGCATTGGCACCACGCAAATCGGGAAATCGCCGGCAATACCGCCCCCGATCTGAAAGAAACCAATGGTTGAATCGTCGTTAGCGGTATTGGTGTACCAATCGGCCAGGTACATCATGTACTGGATTCCGGTTTTCATGGTGTGTACATTTTTCACATCGCCGCTTATTACGTGGCCCGCGTAAATGTTACCAAGTGTAGAATCTTCCCAGCCCGGCACAATTATCGGCAGGTTTTTCTTGGCAGCCTCGAGCAACCACGAGTTTTTAGGGTCTATCTGGTAATACTGCTCCAGCACGCCGCTTAGCAACAGTTTGTAGAAGAATTCGTGCGGGAAAAGTTGCTCGCCTTTCTTGTCAGCCTCTACCCAAATATCCAGAATATGGTTTTCTATGCGGCGCATGGCTTCCATTTCCGGAATGCAGGTGTCGGTTACGCGGTTCATGTGCCGATCAAGAAGGGCCTGCTCGTCGTCCGGGGTAAGGTCGCGCCAGTTCGGGATGCGCTCGTAGTAATCGTGGGCCACGAGATTGAATACATCCTCTTCCAGGTTAGCGCCGGTGCAGGAAATAATATGGATCTTATCCTGACGGATCATCTCGGCCAGAATAATGCCCAGTTCTGCAGTAGACATTGCTCCTGCCAGCGTAACCATCATTTTTCCGCCATTATCGAGGTGCTCTTTGTAAGCCTCGGAGGCATCTATAAGTGCGGCGGCATTAAAGTGTTTGAAGTGTTTTTTAGCGAATTCTGTAACCTTCATGATCTGTATTTAATATTGGTAAAACACCAGCTCTTAACAACTGCCGGCTAGTAAAGTTCAGTAATTACGACGCAAAGATAGAGTTGTTCGCGGAAAGGTTGTGCAGGCATTGCAGAACAACTAGTGAGGTGCGATATCCCACGCTATAGTATTGCGCCCTTTCAAGGCTATTAAATGCATTTTAGCTCTGTAAGGATGCAACCTCACTCCTATCTTTTCGGCACCAACACTACACCGTTTCTAATTCTCTCCCTTCGGGAGAGATGCCTTTAGGCAGAGAGGGGTAAAACAAATCTGCGAAGCTCGAATTTTTAAACAAAAGGTGCTTCACAAATTGTTTTACCCCTCTCCCAGCCTCTCCCCAAGGGAGAGGAGTATTAGTAGGTTCGGGAAAATATTTGGTAAGATTTACAATAATCCTTACCTCCACCAGATTGCTTCGTGCCTCGTAATGACGTGGTAAAAGGCGTGCTGGGAAATGAATCTACTTACTCGCTCGGCTTCTCGATTATAATATTCGCATTCGTATAAATGCAAATATCCGCGGCAATCAGTAAACTTTCTTTCACAATTTCTTCTGCCGATAAATGCGGGGCATGTTTAATGAGCGCTTGCGCTGCGGCCTGGGCGTACATGCTGCCCGAGCCGATGGTGGCAACGCCGGTATCTGGTTCTAACACATCGCCGGTGCCGGAAATGATCAGGACTTCTTCTTTATTGGCCACCACCATCATGGCTTCGAGTTTGCTCAGGTAGCGGTCGGTGCGCCAGTCTTTGGCAAGCTCTATGGCGGCGCGCTTCATGTTGCCGCTGTAGCTGGTAAGTTTGGTTTCGAAGCGCTCGAGCAGTGTAAAAGCGTCGGCGGTAGAACCTGCAAAACCGGTTACTATTTTGCCATCCAGCAGCTTACGGATTTTCTTCACGTTGCTTTTGGCTACGGTGTTGCCCATCGTGGCTTGGCCATCTGCGCCAACCGCAACTTGTCCGTTATGTATCACTCCACACACGGTGGTAGACCGTATTTTTGGCATTGAACTCATACGTTTATAAGTTTGAAGGTTGAGGATTGAAGAATTGAAGAGAATTTGCTTCTCCCCTTTCTTCAACCTTCAACCTTCAGTTCTTCAATCTTAAAATTTTACACCAGCATCCTTACCGGATCTTCCAGCAGGCCTTTCAGCGTGTTAAGGAAGGCGGCCCCGGAAGCGCCATCTACTACGCGATGGTCGCAGCTCATGGTTACTTTCATTACGTTGCCGATCTTTATTTCGCCGTTGCGCACAACCGGGGTTTGCTTAATGGCGCCCACGGCCAGAATGCAGGCATCGGGTGGGTTAATGATGGCGGTAAACTCTTCTATGCCGAACATGCCCAGGTTAGAGATGGTGAAGGTGTTGCCTTCCCAGTCTTTTGGCTGCAGTTTTTTGGCTTTGGCGCGGCCGCCAAGGTCTTTTACTTCGGCAGCTATTTGCGATAACGATTTTTGGTCGGCGAAGCGCACTACGGGCACCAGCAAACCTTCGTCTACGGCCACGGCAACGCCAATGTGCACGTGCTGGTTAAAGCGGATCTTATCGCCGAGCCACGACGAGTTTACGGCCGGATGCTGTTTAAGCGCGGCGGCGCAGGCTTTTAGTACAATGTCGTTGAAAGAGATCTTAACCGGACTGATGGCATTAAGGCTTTCGCGTGATGCCATAGCTTTATCCATGTCTATCTCCATGGTAAGATAGAAATGCGGCGCAGAGAATTTGCTTTCGGCCAGGCGTTTGGCAATTACTTTGCGCATTTGCGACACCGGAACTTCTTCGTATTTCTCTTCGCCAAGGGCAACAGGGGCCGATGGCGCAAAGGTTTGTTCGGTTGTGGCGGCAGGTTTTTCGGCCTTTGCAGCAGGCGTAAAGTTCTCTATGTCGCGTTTTACTATACGGCCGTTCTCGCCAGAGCCTTTTACTTCGCTCAACTCTATTCCTTTTTCTTCGGCCAGCTTGCGGGCCAACGGCGAAATAAAGATGCGGCCGCCATCGCCGGATGATCTTTCTGTGTCACCTGACTTTTGAGAGACCGATGCCGGCGTAGCACCTTTTAATGCTTGTCCGGCCTGGCCTGTGGCGGCAGTGTTGGCTTCTATTTTAGTGTCGGTTTTGGCTTCTTCAGTGCGGCTGTCTGCTTCCTGAAGTGTATCGCCTGCATCTTCGGTTTCGGCATTTTCGCCGCCTTCTTCTGCATCTAATAGCGCCTGATAATCTGCTCCCTCCTGCCCTATTATAGCCAGCACGGCATTAATCGCAACAGATTCGCCTTTCTTCGGACCGATATACAACAAGGTACCTTCGTCGTACGACTCGAAATCCATGGTGGCTTTATCAGTTTCTATTTCGGCGAGCACATCGCCCGATTTTACTTTGTCGCCAACATTTTTCTGCCACGAGGCAATTACACCCTCGGTCATGGTGTCGCTCATTTTAGGCATGCGCACCACGGTGGCTTTTATGTTGCTGGTATCTTTTTTGGCGGCTTTGGCCGGTTTTGCTTCGGTTGCTGGAGCTTCTTTAGCGGGTTTTTGCTCTTTGGCGGCCTCTTTTTTGGGCTCTTCAGCTTTTTGTTCGCCACCGTCGTCGAGCAGGCCCGAAATATCTTCGCCCTCTTTGCCGATGATAGCGATTATGGCGTTAATGGCAACAGAATCGCCTTTTTTAGGTCCGATGTGCAGCAAGACGCCGTCGTGATA